>JBHLPA010000094.1:0-8196 GCA_048939935.1 Promethearchaeota archaeon
GCTGCCGCAACTGAGCTCGGTGGTCATGCACAGTTCTTAGAACCTAAGTCGATGAGACTTAAGACATCAAAGTCAGCTGGTGAAACCGTGGAGGACGCTGCTCAGGTGATGAGTCGATATGCAGCTGGAATAGGGATTAGAATTCTTGAAACCGCACTTGACTACTATGGGCAAGGCGATGAGCTTCTCAGGCAATATGCAGAGAATGCAAGTGTTCCGATTATTTCAATGGCTCATGATAGGTTTCATCCCTGTCAAGGTCTTGCGGATGTCATGGGTTACAGAATGCATGCAGGCAAGAACCTCAAGGGGAAAAAGATACTCCAAGTCTGGGGTAAGGGTGCACTAGTAAGGTCTTGGTGTAGTGTTCAAGAAAGTATCCTGATCAACTCTCGGCTTGGAATGGATGTCACACTCGCTCATCCACCTGGCTATGATTTAGACCCTGAGGTAATCAAGTGGTGTGAGGAGAATGCTGAGGCTGCTGATAGTAACTTCGAGATTGTCCACGACCTCGAAGAGGGATACAAAGACGCGGATATTGTCTATTCGCGTAACTGGATGACTGCTGGTTTCTATGATGACATGGTCAAACGTGGTGTTGATGAAGCAAAGAAGAAAGAAATTGATCTTGCTGCCAAGTATGATGATTGGATTACAACCAAGGATTGGATGGCAAAGACAAATGATGCCTTCTTTACTCATTGTGGACCAGTAGACAGAAACGCTGAGGTCACAGATGAGGTCTGTGACAGTCCCAAGTCAATCGTCTATGATGTTGCTGAGAACAGACTCCATGTCCAGAAGGCAATCATGGCATTAACAATGGGAAAACAATAGTCGAGTTCACGCCCCGGGTTCTAACCCGGGGTGTCGCATTACTCACTCATGAGTAAATCCATTTTCAACTTACAGTCATCTCTCTCAGAATGCATTCTGTAAAGCCTATTGCTTGTTTCCGAAAGGCGGAAGAATATTATTTGAGGAATACACTCACTGGAAGTACTCGTCAGAGCTGGGAGGACAATAGTCGAAAAAGATGGATGCAGGACTTGTATGCGGTTGCTTGTGGGTTAATCAATGCGACTCATAATTCAAATCATTACGCCCCCATCGATGCTCAGACTTGAAATAGGAAAACTCCGTGGGCGCCATTGGCGCTCACACTTTATTCTTTGTTGATATCTCCCCACCTATGACATCGTATGAAGTGATCTGGCTCTACTTCTCTATATTCTGGGACTTCAACCTTGCAGATATCTATTGCAAACCTGCAACGTGGATGAAATGCACAACCTGTTGGGACATCACACAAATCTGGAGGGTCTCCAGGAATTCCTCGAAGTCGTGGTTTCTTGCCCGCTTTCATCTGCATCATGGCAATCGTTGGAAAACTTGTCATAAGCCCCATTGTGTAAGGATGCTGCGGGTCATGAAAGATGTTAACTGCATTGGCATACTCAACAATCTTGCCAGCGTACATAATAGCTACTCTGTCAGCCATCTCCGCGATAACTCCTGCGTCATGACTAATCAGAAGAAGCGAAACATCGAATTCATCACGTACCATCTTTAGAACGGTCATGATTTGCCTTTGTATAGTGACGTCCAAGGCAGTGGTAGGTTCATCCGCAATCACAAGGTACGGTCCTGAGATCAGTGCCATCGCAATGAGGATACGTTGAGACTCACCGCCACTAAAACTTCCAGGATCCATAACAAATCGAAGATTAGCATCAGCAAGTTGAACGAGCCCTAGATACTCCAGAACCTTCCTCTTTAGATCAAGTAATCTGATGTCTTCTTCATGAATCTCGATCGGCTCAGCTGTCTGATGTCCGATACTATGCTGTGGATTTAGTGCATGACCTAATCCTTGTGGAATGAGTGAGAGTTCACGGCCACGAATCGCAATTAGCTCCTCTTGGGAAAGACTGCTCATGTCCTTTCCTCTGAAGATTACACTACCTTGAACACCGGGTCTATCTGTTGTACCTGGCAGTCCTTTTTTGAAAGATTTCTGAAGCTCAGGATCATTTGAAGCACCAGCTGAGAATCGCGCAATCCTTTCGAACAGCCCCATGATAGCCAGCGCCATACTACTCTTCCCAGACCCACTTTCACCAAGAAGCCCTACACATTCTCCCTCTCTAACCTCAAGTGAAACGTCATCTACTGCTCGTACCAATCCCTTCTTTGAAGGATAATACGCTCTGAGATTCTTTAAAATAAGAAGGGGATCTCCTTTGACCATTGTTGCATCATTTCCAGCCTTGAGATATTACTCTAATAAACCGTGTTAAAGAAGCACTCAACACCGAGAGATTACATCACTGCAATCCTTACCAGTTTAATTATGCCTGCATTCTTTTTTCTCTATGGGCTTGTTCACAATAACAAGACGACTGTTTATATTTTATATTCATGAACATCGAACGCCTTGTATAGGAAATAAACAGACACGCCAACGAATATTATGATCTGCAAGAAAAAGACAAGAAACCATGAATCTAGCGAAACCCAACCTTGTGGTCGGTCGTACCATTCCCATAGGCCTGATAAATTCAGGATGACTTCCATTATAAGAAATACCACAGCAATAGTGACCACCCAGAGACCTAGATACCCAAGTCTCTTTGCGAGGACTTTTCTTCGTGATAAGCGGGGTATACCCTCAGGCGGCTCGCTTTCAGTAGTAACGCCTGAGTACACAGGTGTCGATTCTTCACTGCTTTTCTTTGTCGTTCCAATCAATCGCCTGTCTCGTAAACCATCTATCCTGGATTGTATCTGTGCCTTGAATCTTTTCCAGCTAAGATCGTGTTTCAAGGTAAACAATCTGTTGAGTAATATGAATGAAATTCCTGTGGCAAGGATTGATATCCAGAGAGGAGGATAGCCCGCAGCAATGGATTCTAAATAATAAAATGTGACATTATAAGCAGCCATCCCAACCCGTAAGGATAATATTAGGGAAAAAAGGAATGTGTTTGGTATGTCTTGATATTTCCTCACTGAGAGGTAATAGGAACCTGAAAGCATGCAGAATAGAGCAAAGCCAATTGTATTGAACAGCGTCCATAACCACCATTGACCAATACCCAGCATATAGCTGCCAACTGGATTGACTTCTGCTTCTGCTCCAAATATTCTAACAAGTTGAATTGTGTAGTAGGAGTCAATAATGGAAACAGGCAGCAATGCTATAACAAGGAATCGTACCCATCTTTGGGTCCACCATAGCGTGAATAAATCCCTGGAAGGTATCCTGGTTATGTCACTCAACATAGTATTGACACCATATGACAATAACCACGAGTGTGGTGTTATATTCTTTATTTTTAATGCATGATGAAGCGTAAGGAGATTTGAATTAAAAAAAAGAGATAGCAGAGGGATTAACTCCTCTGCTTTAATACTCAATTTCTACTGCGTGGGATATGACTTGTACAGGTCGAAGATGTAGCCCCAATCTCCACCTGAAGTGGTCATTGGGTTCCAGTTCTTACCCTGTCCTAATAGCCATGTTCGCCAACACCTGAGCTCGCCACCCTGCAACACCATTCTCATGGGGACATCATGGTAGACTGCGTACTCAATGTCGCTGAAGAGTTCAGCTCGGCGAGTGGTATTTAGTTCACCACGAGATTCCAGGTACCAGGCATTGACCTCGGTGTTATTGTAACCTAGTCTGTATGCAAAAGTACCCCTGGCGTAGGCGTATGGGAATACGAAGTTGTCAGGGTCTGCATAGTCAGGAATCCAGCCAATGATGAAGATACCCATGGCTCGTTGGCGGCCTTGGTCCAAATAGTTGGACCATTCTAGACCTTGGACATTGACTGTCAACTCACCAGCAGTGTCTGTGGTGATCTGTGTTACACCTGGTTCACCGTACATCTTTTGTATGCTATCCTTCAGGATAAGACATGCTTGTTCTCGACGGGTGTTACCGCTGTTGTAGTAGAGTGTCAATCCGCCATGTGACTCAAATGCTTCATAGTTGGCTTTGGTTGTTGCGTTAGCCATAGCTAAGTTCCAGTACTCACCAGCTTTAGTCAAGTTTGTTGTATACATTGGCAAGTCATCAACATGACCAAACATTCCCCTAGGAATGATACCTTGAGCCTGTACACCGAAGCCAAAGACAGCTGACAACATGAAAGCAGAGTCATTGAAGGCATAAGAGAAGGCCAGACGTAGATTCCTATCAGCAAATGCACTGGTGAGGTTTACATCTTGTCCGTTGAAGTTGTAGACAGTCTCCATGTTGAATCCGAAGTGCTCAACAAAGTAGCTTGTCCCTCCATAGGAAACATGAACATCTGTATATCTGTCTGTTCCACCGCCACCACCAACTTGAAGATCTAGAAGATCTCCGGCATTTGTGTATGGAAGGTAGACTCCATCAGCAGTGCCTGCTCTAACGTCCAGAATTCTTGAAGTCACATCCTCATTTGTCTTGAGGTAAACATTCTTGATGGACCCAGAGTACGATTCAGGCCTGATGTCTACTGGTGATGTTAGATCTGTTCTGCTGCTATCTGCTCTCCAATAGTTCTCATTGTATGTCAGATAGACCCACTGATTCGGTAGCCATTCTTGAACCATATATGGACCAGTACCACAAGTGTGCTCTGCCATATATCCGTCATATTCACCATAGTCAACACCATAGTGGCTCATGTCAACAGGAGAATTATCAGTTGTACCATGAGTAATGGCAAAGGTGGGGCTCATCATAGCACCAACCTCATAGGTGATCGCAGAGATGAATGGTACATATGCTTCCGCCAGATTCAGCCTAAAGTGGGTTTCGTCGAAGATATCAATCCAGTCTTCAGCTGCAACCCAGGCATCAAAAGCAGTTTGGAACTCAGTTGATGAAGGACCTTGGTCAAAAGCTATGTCTTCAAGAGCTGTGCCGCCCATGATTGGCTCAGCAAACATCCAGACTGGACCATCTGGGTAGAAAATCTTCATAGCACGTTCAAAATTCCATTTCACACAACTCGCATTGAAAGGTGTGCCATCTTGGAATGTAATTCCCTCTCGAAGCGTAATGTTGACAGCAGTGCCAGCCGCATTCCATACAGGAGCTGCAGCAGCTAAAAGGGGCACACTGGGTTCCGTTTCAGCTGTACCAAACGGGTATGTGTACAACGTTTCATACACATTATAGCTGATTGATGAGCCATATGACTCATAGTCAACATGTGGATCTAGGTAGTCCGGGTTACCAATTGTTTCCCAAACAAGAGTGTCCTCTGGTGGACGTGTTGGTTGGGAGAAAAAGTAGAAGGCAACACCGGCACCAACCACCACAATGACAATGACGACAACGGCGATAAGTTGGTTTCTTTCCAATTTATTTCCTCCATATCGGCTTGTTCTTCACATAGTGATGAATCAAATATAAAAATCATATCAATAACATGCATCATATGTGAGAATCCGCTGATGTAGTTTTTTGGAAGTCGCATATGTTAATAAACCCTATGGGTGAAATTTGTGTACGTGTAGCTACATTGCCTAATATAAATGGCTAATCGAGACAATCTTGCTTTTAGTTTGAGCCAAAGGCTTAAATTACCGGCAAATTTCAACAACCAACGACTACGCTACCCATCTGGGTATAGGTCTAGACTAGAAATAGAGGTGTAACAATTCTTTGAAGCTTCGAGATTTCATAATCCGCAGATTATTACTAGCGATACCAGTTATATTGGGAGTTCTTTTGATAACCTTCATTCTATCCTATATCGTGGGTGATCCAATCGCACTTTATACATCAGAACGAACCCGTCCAGAGGCGATTGCGGCGATTCGTGCGGCACATGGTCTCGATCAACCAATTCCCATTCAGTTCCTTTACTACATAGCAAGTCTACTGAGGGGTGATTGGGGATATTCTAGAACAGCACACCTTGATGTCATAGATGCGATTAAGGTGTTTTTCCCAGCCACAGCTGAACTCTCAATTGCTGCTATTATCATCGCTGTTGTGGTTGGAATTCCATTGGGAATCATCTCAGCTACACGAAAAGATAAGATGGTCGATCATGTTACTCGTGTTTTCTCATTAGCTGGGGTATCGATGCCAATATTCTGGTTTGCTCTTATATTAAAATACATACTCTTCTTTCAACTCTCTCAAATGGGCCTCCCACATCTACCTAGCGGAGGCCGCTATACTGAGTATCTGCATTATACACCCATTACAGGTTTCGTATTGGTCGATTCCTTAATCACTGGCAACTTCGCACTCTTCTTTGATGCGTTTGCACACATTATCATGCCAGCAATAGCTCTAGGCTATCTCAGCTTAGCCATCATCACAAGAATGATGCGCTCGAGCATGCTTGAAGTACTCGGAGAGGATTACATAACCTTAGCCCGATCAAAGGGATTGTCTGAGAGAGTTGTTATCTATAGGCATGCATTAAGAAATGCGTTAATACCCACTGTTACCGTCATTGGACTTGCATTTGGAGGTCTTCTGGCTGGGGCGGTTCTCACAGAAACTATCTTTAGTTGGCCAGGGCTAGGAAGGTGGTCAACACAATCAATCATGGGATCTGATATTCCAAGTATCAGTGCATTTGTCTTGATAGTGGCAATAGTCTTTGTGGCTGCCAACTTGTTGGTGGATTTAGTTTATGGGACACTAGATCCACGAATTCGTTTTGGGTAGGTGATGATAAGGATGACCCAAGAAGGTATGCCAACAGAATCTCTGGAAAAAACTAAAATCTATGATGAGGAGAATCAACAATGGATTAACATTCTGGCAGGAACTCAAATTATTGCTGGAGTTATTGCTATAGCATCAGGTCTTCTTCTTCTTTTTATTACCATATTTGACATAGTAACAGGTACTATTGGTCAGGGAGCATTGCTAATAGTCTTTCTAATTACATTCTTACCAATGGCAATCGTGGGAGGTTTTCTTGTCAATATAGGAACTGCAATTCATAATATAGAGCATTGGTCTTTTCCATGGGTGATTTATGGTAATCTCATAATGATGGCTCTTTATCTTCTTGCTGGTGGCATATTTACTACCTTCGCAATTATCAATCTGATACCTTTCCTTATTCTATTCACTCCGCAAATTCGCTTGCATTGGTGGAATTTGTTTGTGGAGGATACAAAGCCTCGAATAAAGGAAACCAGATATAGTCTCTATCTGATACGCAAAAGCCCTCTCGTTCTGATTGGGGTTATTATTATTACCATTTATGTGATAATGGCACTCTTTGCTCCATTTCTAGTTCATTTTGGTACTAGCCCTTACATTATACCTCGGCATTATGATTCAGTGCTCCGTCCTCCCAATTCGGTATACTGGTTTGGAACTGATTACCTGGGAAGTGATATCTATAGTGGCGTTATCTGGGGAGCTCAGATTGATCTTAAAATCGCCGTTGCTGTAGTCGGGGTTGCCCTAATCATCGGGAGCTTGCTTGGAGCAGTTGCTGGATACACCGGAGGCTGGCTTGATGAAGCACTCATGAGGGTCACAGACGTTTTCTTTGCGTTTCCCGGACTAATTCTTGCGATGGCTGTAGTTGCAGCGTTAGGTGGGCGAAGTCTTGAAAATGTGTCAATCGCTTTGATGATTGTCTGGTGGCCAACCTACGCTCGTCTCGTTAGAGGACAGGTCTTGTTAGAACGTGAAAAACTCTATGTAGAAGCAGCACGGTCTGTAGGTGCAAACGATGCAAGAATTCTACTATTTCACATCCTGCCAAATACTATCCAGCCCGTGATTGTTCAAGCGACTCTTGATATGGGCGGTGTGCTGCTTACAGCTGCAGGTTTGAGCTTTATTGGCTATGGAGCAGAACCGGGAACAGCTGAGTGGGGCTTAATGATTGCAGTAGGACAACGTAACTTCGAAGACTGGTGGGTGACAGTATTTCCTGGGCTAGCTATCCTGTTTTGCGCACTCGCTTTCAATCTTGTAGGGGATGGTGTACGTGACATTATGGACCCCAAGCTCAGGAGGCGTACGTGACAGGGATAATGGTGAAACATCATGATTAGTGATATTGGTGATGATCTCGTTATTGATGAGAATGTCGTTTTAGACGTCAGGGGATTGAAGACCTCCTTTTACACGTATGAAGGTGTTGTCAAAGCTCTTGATGGCATCAACGTACAATTGAAATCTGGAGATACTCTCGCATTCGT
>JBHLPA010000095.1:0-8128 GCA_048939935.1 Promethearchaeota archaeon
ATGTATGCCAACTTTGGCCTTGTTCCGAATCCAGATATCTTCGACTGGATCTACATGTTCTGGAGATATCTTGTGAGTATGTTCACTGGGAACTTTGGTGTTTCCTTCCTGACACAGCGTCCGGTGATGGACTCCATAGTTGAGAGGCTGCCCAATACACTCCTACTTATGGGGACTTCATCAATGGTTTCCATACTACTTGGTATCTGGACTGGTGTAAAGGTGGCTGCGGATCCAGGGTCTAGAAAGGATGTCGGGGCGGTCACGGTTGCGTTGTTCATATACGCATTGCCTGTATTTTGGCTGGGAATGATGCTTCTGCTTGTCTTTGGATTCATGTTACCAGAATGGACTGATGCAATATGGGGTGTTCGAATAGGATTTCCGCAGTTTGGCACCATAAGCTATGATGTATGGGAGGCCGCAAGAAATAATCCGTTTGGTGCGCTCATGGTTGCTGGAGACCTCCTTCATCACCTGTTCTTACCAATGATCACACTTGGTATCGGTGGTTATGGTGGTTATTTCCTGTATATGCGGAACAACCTCATAGATGTGATGACAGAGGACTATATCCTCACTGCTCGAGCCAAAGGTCTTGATGAGAATCAGGTTCTTTACAAGCATGGTCTGAAGAATGCAATGCTACCAATGGTCACGATCATCGCGATGACCTTCGGATTCCTGATCAACGGGGCAACATTGACTGAAACGGTGTTCACGTGGCGAGGTCTAGGGCGGTTTATCTTTGAAAGTTTACTGCTATTTGACTACCCTGTCATACAGGCTATCTTCATGATCATTGCTATTACAGCTGTACTTGCGAATTTTGTGGCTGATCTCCTTTACGGAGTATTAGACCCAAGAATAAAGTACGGATAATCTTCTTGCTAGAGGGAGCTTTATGCTCCCCATCATTCTTTTTCTTCAAAATTTGCCGAATCACCTCTTTTTCTGAGACAATCGTTTCATCAATTTCATGTATTGTATCATAGTACACAACGGTTACAGCATACAAAACGCTTTTATTAGCCTCCAATAAACGAACTTTATCCGAATTCGACTCGGAACGGAAAGGAGATAGAGAGAACATGCTTACTGACAGTAAGAAAAGATTGGTTGCTATCTCATTTGCCACAATTTTTCTATTTATGGCGGTTTCACCTGCAATATCTACTGCAGTTGATATACCAGCACAATTGAACGTTGGGCCATATGTAGACAAAGTGGTCTATAAAGTCATAGCAAACCAAGATCAGAGGATTCTCGCACTCCAAGCCGGTGAGATTGAAATGGACAATAGTTTCTTTGATCCAGTTCACCTCCCAACTTTGGATGCAGATCCTGACATATCCATCTTCAGTGCTCTCAGAAACGGATATGGTCACATCACAATTAACTGTGCCAAATATCCGTTGAACATCAGCGCTTTCAGAAGAGCCTTTGCTTATGCTTTCGACAAGACAGCAGTCACATCAGAGATCATGGACGGCTTTTCACAGGAACAGGACTCACTTGTCCCGTATCCAAACAGCTGGTGTATTGAAGATGACATGCCATACCACTACTACACAGCACAGGTTGCAACTGGTAATGCAATCCTTGATGCTGCAGGCTTCACAATTGATGAAGGTACCGGTTTCAGGCTTGCTCCTGACGGTTCACCATTCAGCATCAGTATTGAGTATGCCTCATCATCACCAGAGATTGCAGGTGGAACAGCTCAGATTGGTGTAGATGCCCTCAGGGATCTCCACGTTGATGCTCAGACTCAAGCAGCAGAATTCAACGAGTACATTTCAAGACTTGACAGTCACGGAGACTATGACATGGTCTTCTACGCTCTCAACTTTGGAAGTGACGATGTAGACTGGCTTGCATACGAGTATTGGAGCGATTACGCTGATGTTCCATACCAGAACCCGACAAACTTCAGGAACTCAACTTACGACGGCTACAGAAACCAGCTCCTCTATGGTACATCCTATGAGGAAGTTTACAATGCTGCCGCACAGATGCAGTTGATCCTGCAGTACAACGTGCCAAGACTTGTTGTGTACGAGAACACCTACATGCAGGGTTACAGGAACGACCAATTCACTGGTCACGTACCTGACCTTGGTAGCTACATCACCGGTCCATGGACCTTCAGGAAGATCCACAAGATTGATGGTACACCAGGTGGAACTGTCCCAATTGCTATTAGCCAAGAACCAGACAGCTTCAACATCTATGTCACCAACTCTGCTTACTCGATCGCTATTCTTGAGGAACTATGGCCATCACTGTACACATTCGCACCTGACCTGACAGCTTATCCGAACTTGGCAGAGTCGATGACTGTCGAGACTCACGCTGATAACACAGCTGTTCCCGAGGGTCATACTCGATTCACAGTGGATATTGTCCAGAATGCAACTTGGACTGACGGTGTGCAGCTGACTGCTGAAGACGTAGCATTCACATACACCTACGCGTTTGAGAGCGGTGCCTATGGCAACCCCGCTTCAACAGACCTTGGTGACCTTGTGGCCGCATACGCTCCAACACCGTACAGAGCTATCATTGAGTTCAGTACTGAATCATGGTGGCACTTCTCCAACTTTGCGTACGACTGGGTTATACCTAAGCACATCTTCAATGATGTCGACGGTATTGGTTACGCTGGATGGAACACTTGGAACCCAATGTTCGATCCTGCAGAGCCAAATGTTAACTGTGGTCCATTCAAGCTCACTGATTACGATCCTGGTGAGTTCTATGAGATCTCAGCTAACACTGCCTTCCACTACTACCCAGAGTTCACAGCGACCACTCCTACAGGTCCTACTACTACCGAACCAACTGGCGGATTCAATGCTACATTAGCAATTGTCGCCGGTGCAGTTGGTGCTGCAGTAGTTATTCTAGTCGGTGGTTTCGTACTGCTCAGGCAGAAGTAGTTTAGCAAACATTAGGGGACTAATGTCCCCTCCCCCCTTTATTTTTTCAGACCTCATTCCGCGAAGAGACTCGAAGGGCTCTTGAATTTTCAAAGATTGCGTGAAAGATAGTCCCTTTAATACAAATCACAACCAAAATTCCATGGGTTACGCAAATGAGGATTGATAGGCAACGACTAACTGCGATTGGACTTTCAGCAATTCCTTTCCTTCTTGGAGGTGGGCTTGCATGGCTAATACTGACTTCTGATGTGTATGGTGAAATCGTGAGTGCAAGTTCACAATACTACTCCCTCTCAGATATTGCAGTCCAGACTGTGATATCGATTGGTCTGGGCACAGTAGTAGTACTCTCTCTTTTCTATATAATTCAAAAGAGTGGACCGGGGGCGCGGAGAACTCTTGTAGCACTAGTTGTATCTCCTATTCTTACAGTTTCGTTCTTTGTTGTCGGTCAATCATTGGTCTTCATCTTATTCAAGGGAGCTGATATAATTGCGAGCATCTTAGCTTTTGTGACCCTGGGTGTGTTATTGATGTCTTTTGTCTTTATTATGATGGATTCAATACCAAGTTATCTGCGTAACTTTTTCGTAGCTTTCTATGGGAGTGTCTTTGGGACATTTCTAGGCGTCATATCATTAACACCAAGTATGATTGTATTGGTCGTTTCGGTCGTCTTGGAAGACTATTTCCTGACCCGATACTCTCCAACAACAGACAAGATACTCCTGGTTGATACACCAGGAGCTGATCCATTTGACTATACTAGGATTCAAACACACATGACCACTGTGGGTGTGGGTGATTATATTGCATTCTCTTTAATTTCTGCACATTCTCTGTTGTACTTTCCAATATATGTCTGGGTGATGTCAATACTTCTCGCAGGTCTAGGGATTGTGATTAACTTGACAATTATAGCTCGAGATGATGAGATACTTGCTGGAATTCCGCTTCCTGCGTTACTTGCACTGTTTCCTTGGATCGTTCATCTGGTGACGCTATCATTTGTTTGAGGACGAATCACAAAACTGCGTGGAGCAAAAGGGACATATTGGCAATTTAGAACTTTCAGGTTGTGAGATGTGATGATTGCAAGTGAGCGGTCTCAGAATGTCATCGTAGCAACAATGTTGATTGCCGCGATTGTGAGTTCGATTTTCTTGGTTGGAAATGCTCAATACTTTGGAGGAAGTTATGCACTTGCTGGAAAGATGGAGGTTTCAGTTGTAGACACTGTTGTCAGCAATATTGATCCACTTAATGAATCGGTCTATCCGAGAATAGCATTCACATTTAATCTCAGAACAGAAGCTGGAACCGAAGGCAATGTTCGGTTGATGTTCATTGGTGCACAGGTCCATCTCAATCATGACCTCCTGTCTTACACTGTCTTTCAATACAACCTCCCACAGAATCTACAACCACTCTATCCTCACTATGATCGCAATTTCACGCTATCAAGATCTACTGACACCACCTTTGACCGGGATACTGTGAACGAGGCATACAACTCATCAACTTGGTATTGGGAGGTAACATTCAGGTACTACTTCATTACTTTTGATGTGGCTGAAACGATAACTTGGAATTTTCTTTATTTCAATTGGACTGGTCAGACGACAACTATTCCTGCTATTTGAGCCTCTCTTTCAAAGTAGATATTCTCTCAACTGAAGTGGGATCCACTCCCTTAATTTCTGCAAGCTCAGTTGACATCCAATCAAGATAGAATGTCATAGCCAACATTTCTTCAACGATGTTTGAACTTCTCACACTCAATCGAATAGGCGTATATCCTTCGTTCTCGTAGATTGACGAGGTAATATCAAATCTCTGCGAGATGCGTTTATCCTCATATGAACTTCGGAGGAATATTGGTGTGAAGTCAAATGAGTAGCCTTTCACAAAACCTTCAATCTCATTATGATTTGCCTCAGGTAATACAGAGTAGAATGCCAATCCCTTGGCATTTTCATTAATCTGGCACTTAGCTCTATAGGCTACGGGGATTAGATGTCTTGCACCAATGAATATTGGCACGGTTTCGCTAAGATCTTGAGCCATGACTTTAGGTGATAAGGACGATCCTTCCCACTTTTTAACCATCTCAGAAATGTTATTCCCAATTGTGTCTAACGCTGATGGCATTTTCCCCAGTAGATTCTCGACAAGGTTTAAGACCGTAGAGAAGATAGCTGGAAAAACTGCACGTGGTTGGTAGTTACTTGGAAGCATGATTTTACCAAGCGTATTTTCCTTTTTGCTAAGCTGACCTCCTGATGTAAGTATAAAAGTTGGACAATCCCTATCTATGGCACTTTCATATGCCGTCAAGGTTTCCTCAGTATTACCACTGTAACTTATAGCTATGGTGACCCAACGAGAGTCAACATATGCGGGCAATGTGTAATCACGATTCACAACAATTGGTATTGTGCTTGTGGCATGGAGGAGCCCTTGAACATAGAGACCTGAAATAGCACTTCCTCCCATCCCGACTATAAGTATCCCGTCTATTCCTTCATCTCCCAACCTGATACATGTGTCCTGAGTTTCCTGATTGATCATTACAGTTGTCAACAGCTCTGGAAATTTCATGATCATGTTATACATATCTGTCATACTTTTCTCCTGGAGAAATAGAATGACAAGTACCTTAAAGATAGTACCTTATAGTAGTAATGAGTGAATTGAACCAGACACCTGTTGAATTCTCATCAGCCACTACAACACTACACGGTGTGTTTTCTGGTACCGGGTCTGAGTTAACAGTAGCTGCTGTTATTCTACATCCTCATCCACTATATGGAGGTGATATGAATAACATTGTTGTAACATTTCTTGAACGTGTTTTGTCTGAAGAAGGGATCAGTTCACTCCGCTTTGATTTCCGTGGAACACGTTTGTCCACTCGAAGCTATGCAGGAATTAATGGTGCAGTGATGGATGCAAAGAGTGCAATTGAATTCTTGAAGTCGCAATTAGGTTTCAAAGAGGTTGCGATCGTAGGTTATTCTTTTGGGGCTTCCACTGCCCTCCGAGTTGCTTTATCTGAACCGCCCCCATTTCTTGTTTCTCTGAGTGCATCGAAAGACTTGTTGTCAGAAGATGCATTTGAAATTCATAGGCTGGTTGATATCCGTTGTCCTGTCTTAATGTTTCATGGAACATCGGATCAAATGATTCCCTTTGGTGATCTTACTGAACTCAGTAAGATTATGCACCTACCTGATGATTGCATCATCCCTCTTGATAGTGAAGGTCACTTTTACGGGAAGAGTCTACAAATTGTGGGGTCTACTCTTCGAAAATTCCTGAGGAATATCTCATCTCCATCTTGAACCCACGGGTATCCTTAAGTAGCCTATACATTTGCACTCGACGGGGTGGACCGTAGATGTTGAAAGCTCTGGTGTTTGACATGGATGGGACAATCACTCATCTGACTCTCCCCTTAGAGGCGATGAGAAGCGACACCAAGAAATACTACATCTCTAAAGGCCTTCCTCCGGACCTTTTAGAGCCTGCTGATGGAATTTCCAGTTCAACAGAGAAAGCTAGGGACTATTTTCTTAGTAATGGAATGTCCGAGGAAGAATGGATTTGTATTGAAAATAAGGTAGATGCTATACTTAGTCAGCATGAGGGATTTGCTGCTTCGACCGCAACTCCGATTGAAGGATCTCTTGAGATAGTCAAGAAACTCAGAGCTGCAGGTTTCAAGACTGCCATATTGACTAACAACGGAAGGCCTGCTCTTGACAAGATAATGGAACAAGTTCCCTTATGTGATGATTTCGATATCATTCAGACAAGACACGAATCTCCCCGACCCAAGCCTTTCCCAGATGGACTGTTAAAATTAACTTCGGAACTAGGCGTTGAACCCAGTGAGGTAGTCTATATTGGTGACGCGCTCATCGATGGGGCTGCGGCGAATCGAGCAGGAATAGAATTTTGGGGGGTCTGTACAGGAGAAACACCAGTTGAAGCTCTCTATGATGCTGGTGCATCTAGGGTCTTCAACACCTTAGATGATGTTCTTGAATTTGCACTAGCCACTCGTGAATGAAGGTCTGATTATCATTGTGGCCATTTGTTAAGTCCTTATGGAAGGTGATAGCATCATGAAAATTCAGCTTCTAGTAGGTTTCTTCGCTTTGCAGCATTCGACTATTCTATTTGAGAACAGGCGTTCGAAACGATGTCTAGTCGAGTTCTATTGCATCTCTGGGAGATGTCTGAACAGCGACGCACTCGACTGAAGGTTATATACGCTTTCGCGTAAGTATCCCATGTGACAATCAGTTCAGGAGTATCCCATAATTCGCAAAGCACGCTAGAGGTAAATGATACGATGACAATAGATGAGGGTACATACCTTGTTCTCCGGTCAGCTTCAGGTGCATTCACCTGCCGCTATCCTCCAGTACCCAAGAAGTGGAACCCTATTGACAGACCTCATGTTGCTTTACTACTTCCAGATGCTGGGAATGTCTTCTCAGTTTTCTTGTCAAAACCCGAGAATAAAGAAGCACGCAAAGAACAGGCGCTTGAGGTTTCGGACCTCACCAGAATTCCCCCAAAGTCCATAATTGAAATTCGACACAGTAATTCTCAGTATGCCTACTATCGTCGTGATAATGGTTCATGGACAAAGGTTGCTGAAGCCAGTGATCCTTTTGTTGTCGAAGTATTTTCTCATGGGTATGCTCCTATCGTCATGAACATGATTCCTCAGATGTAGGATATTCCATTTTTCTACAATTCTAGTTTGTTTGAGAATGAGTTTGAAGGTGAGAGAGGCGCCAAAAAATTGAGGTTCGCATGGTTGCTTGAGGAGGGGAGGATGTTAAGATTTCAGGAGGGAGTTAACGCCTCTCAAC
Organism: Promethearchaeota archaeon; assembly: GCA_048939935.1. Classification (GTDB taxonomy): domain Archaea; phylum Asgardarchaeota; class Thorarchaeia; order Thorarchaeales; family Thorarchaeaceae; genus SMTZ1-45. Next base: position 7,835 of record JBHLPA010000095.1, read on the forward strand.
ACTTCACTCTTGTTCTTTCAACAAATGCATATAATAATTGTGGTAATAAATACAATCAAATTAATTTTAATTTGCGAAAATCGCAAAAAATATAACAAATTTCAAGCTTAAGCTCATAAAACGAATGATTTACACGTCCCAGTTGTCATTCCCATATTGACCACTTTCGTGCCTGATTAGATCTTGAATATTCTTGAGTACCGTATCTTCACCAGCCGATTGAGAGCCCCAGTTGAAATTGCAAATACCTTCACCACCCCCACTTCCAACCACTGTGACTGTTGCCTGTTCGAG
>JBHLPA010000096.1:0-8118 GCA_048939935.1 Promethearchaeota archaeon
TTGTCAACAATACAAGGAAACCCATTGTCAAGGCAAGTCATTCTAAGAAAACAGCAGCAATCCTTACAGGCATTGGATTTGTTGGTATCTTCTTTGCGGGTGAAATTCTTACACATTCAGTTGAGATACTTCTCTATGACTATAGTGATGTCATAGGACTTGTTGGTAATCAGGTTGCCATCGCCGCCTTGATTCTTGGTGCTGCTGGCGCTCTTCCTGAACATGGCATTGCAGTCATTGCTGCAAGAAAGGGAAAGGTTGGACTGGCGGTAGGGAATTTAATCGGAGGCATCCTACAGATTGTTCTATTGGTCATGGGAGGAATAGGTATGTTCGTACCAATCCCACTCGACAGATATGTACTGTTTCAGATTATGGTGATTGCAGGCAGTCTTTGGTTTTTGAAAAGAGCGATAGCAGATGACCATAAGCTAGACTTCTTTGAAGGAGCAATGATTATTCTTCTCCAGGCTTATGTCTTCGTACTCCTAATTACTGGAACTCCGGTATGATGTGGGGTATAATTGCTCTGAGGTCATCCTCTCGAATGACAACGTCAGCTGCATTAGCTACATCCATATCTTCAGGGTTGTAGGCAATAGAAAGAGCCACAACCTTGAACACACTCACATCATTTCGACCATCGCCCACAAAGGCTGTATTTTCAAGCGGAATTCCAAAATGATTGGTGACCTGATGTATCTGGTCAGCTTTGCCGCCCCACGCTACTAAATTGTCAACTCTACCTGTAAGTAAACCGTTCTTATGATGAAGTCTATTTGTGAGCACAAAGTCAATACCAACCCTTTGAGCGATTTCATCAGCCATGATGTCCAATCCACCAGAAAGAATTGCGGTCTTTAGACCGTGTTTCCGGAGAGTCTGAATCGTTTCTTCAGACCCACTAGTCAGTTGAGTGGCTTTGACAACCTTCATGACTTCGTTAACAGACTTTCCTTTCCAAAGTCCGGCATCAAGATCAGCCCATTGGTCATATGTTATCTCATTGGAGAAATACTGGTTGTAGTATTGTTTACCTTCTTTGGTTGTTCCGAAATGTTCGTGCAACCTCCACCATACGCTACTATGATTCGTGAGAGTCCCATCTACATCAAACACAACTAGCTTTATGTCCAATCTCAACTACACCTGCAAGTTTCTTGTGAGAATCTAGTTCTAACCTTCTCGTTCCTTAGCTCTTTCTTCACGTGCTTCTTTCTCTAAGTCTGCAAGTAATTCATCAATTCGCTTCTCGTCAGAGGCCTTTTCTTCTGTGGTTTTCGCAGGAGTTGCTCCTTCTGTTTCAAGTGGTGGTAGTACTCCCTCTTTCTCCAATAATACTTCAGCTTCCATCGCTTCTAATTGGCGGTCAATCCGTTCCTCATCTTCTATAGTTGAATCAGTACCTGACAAATCTTCAGAGAGGAGCTCCCCAGCAATGGATATGTGTTCAAACGATTCCGAAAGCTTATCCAATTGAGTTTGGATTTCCTCTGGTCGTAACATCGAACGTGCTTCAGTTAGTGCATCATTCGCGATGGTGAAAGCTCGTAGAACTTCTGCTTGTGTCTTTGCTTCCTCCAAATTTAGTAGAGCAGTTTCAAGTGTAAGAAACTGCTGTTGGTAACGACTTCGTCGATTTTCAAGATCAACTACGATACTAAGATGAGAACGAGCCAGAGAACGATTACCTTTTGACATAGCCTCTCTTGCAGCTTTTTGTTCTTCGACCATCCTAGTTTCAAGTCTACGAACCCTCAAGGTCAATGCATTCATTGTGCCCTTCATTTCAAGGATTCCACGTTCTGCGTCAACTTTTTTCTTACCACTCAGAAAACCCATTGGTTCCACCAAGCTTGGCCTTACGATTCTATCTCTTGTGCTGAAGCATTTAAGGTATTGTAATTCCGACCCAACAAGTGATAAAGAGATGGCAGATACCATAAGATTGGTGTCTAAATGACTCTAGTTAGGATACTGCAGGATGCGATTGAGTCTGCCAAGAAACTCATTCTAGAAAATATAGAAATTGCTTCAGAACGAACTGGAAATCTCAATCCATACGGAGATAAGACACTCCTGCTAGATGAGAAAGCAGAGGACGCTATACTCAATGTTCTTTCAACTTCTGATACGACCTTCGAGATATTGACAGAAGAGAAGGGCTTTATCAAATGCGAAGGTAAACCGGAATACCTAGCTATCATCGACCCGATTGATGGATCAGCGAACCTTGAGAGAGGAATACCTCTCGCATCAATTGGGATTTCAGCTGTTCCATACAGTGAAGTTATGACTTCAGATGATGCTGAAATCAGTATTATTGATTCAATCTTCACAAATGAAACCTACATGGCTATGACTGGACGGGGAGTTACACGAAGTGGCATGCATGTAAGACCAGCAGACCCGGTAGAACTGAAGAATGCTATTATCTCGTACGACCTAAAAAAGACATGGGACTCAGAGTACATGGATAAATCACTAAGGACAATCAAGGCAGTTCATGACACAAGAAGAACTGCAACTAACCTCCTCGACCTTTGTTGGACAGCCGCTGGATTCCTAGATGGTATGGTAGATCTCAGGGATATGCTCCCTATCATCCATCTTTGCGGAACACACATGGTATTCGAGGCAGGAGGATTCGTACTCGATCAAAACGGTTCACGTTTTCACAGTAAATTAGAGCCAAACAAGATGATGAATTTCGTTGCAGCATCCAATGAAACATTAGCTCGTGAAATTTTAGCTAGATTCAACGGAAGCTAAAATTTCGAACATATGCGACCTTTTATTAGATTCTCATATGCGGGTGGATTTTGATAACAATGCCAAAACCTCCAATACCAACTGAAATTGCAGAAAATATGAAAGGAATCAAACACAAGATTGTTGTCCTTTCAGGCAAAGGCGGTGTTGGAAAAACAACGGTTGCAGCCAATCTTGCAGTTTCCTTTGCCAAGCGAGGAAAAAATGCAGGAATTGTAGATGTTGATATCTATGGTCCGAATGTGCCAAAACTGCTTGGATTGGAAGGCCAGCATCCTACTGTGGATGGTGAGTTCATACTCCCAATTGTAGGACCAGAAGATGTCAAGGTCATGAGTATGGGTTTCTTATTAAGAAAAGATGATGATGCTGTAGCATGGCGAGGGCCCTTGGTAGCACGAGCTATCAAACAGTTTCTGGCAAATGTTCGGTGGGGAGAACTTGATATACTAATTGTAGACCTCCCTCCTGGAACGGGTGACGAAATACTAAGCATCCTTCAATCAATTCCAGATATTGATGGTGTTGTAATTGTGTCTACACCACAAGAGGTTGCAGTACTTGATGCGAGGAGAGCAATCCAATTAGTAGAAAAAATGGAAGTTCCTGTTCTTGGTATTGTTGAGAATATGTCAGAGTTTCTATGCCCGAAATGCGGTGAGTCTTACAAAATTTTTGGAGAAGGTGCTGCTAAGAAGGCATCCGAGGAATTCGGAGTTGATCATCTTGGAGCATTACCTCTCGACCCACGTGTAGTTAGTCTTAGTGATGAGGGTAGTCCATTTGTTATCAAGGAACCAGAGTCTAAGGTTGCAAGAGCTTTCTCTGAGCTTGTAGACAAATTGACTGAGAAAACCAAGATGAATTGAACCATGGAAAACGGGATTGACTAATCCTCGTCTTCTAGTTCATCATCAACAACTTCTTCTTCCTCTTCTTCAGTAGCAGGTTCTTCTGTTTCTTCTTCCTCTTCTTCTTCCTCTTCTTCTTCTTCCTCTTCTTCAGTAGCAGGTTCTTCTGTTTCTTCTTCCTCTTCTTCCTCTTCTTCCTCCTCTTCAGCTACCTCATATTCTTCATCAGGTTCTTCCTCATCTTCCTGTTCAACTTCAGATACGATACCGGGTTTCATCCTGAGAATGAATAAATATCCAAGAACAAAACTAACCAAACCGAGTAATAATGTTAACCAGAAAGCTCCACCAAAACCAAACAGATGGACAGGATCAAGGGCAAGCTCAGCTCTGGGTCTACCTAGAGCGATATACTGCAACCACATTGGGACTACAAATACTAGCGGGATACAGATAATCACAAGCAGAAAGATGGAAGCGATTATCTCTGCGGTGTACTTCAGAATTTTCCTAAATGTGCTATCAACAGCTTTCTTTGCCACTGACAATTTCACTCGCCTTGCCATGGCTCCTTGTGAACTCCATTAAAACCTTCTGGCGGGAGAAAAGTTGTATAACACAGATTGATTTGTAGAGGATTTTTAAGTTTGTAAAATTGTGCCTTCTTTTGGGTGATTTAGAATGGATAATGAAACATCAGATAATCTCCGAGATGAAATAGAAAACATGCGATCGAATCTGTTTGAATTTGGACTTATCTTGATGTTATTTACGACAATAATCTATCTAGTCATCCTTCAGTTGTATTTACTCGCCTTGCCAACCATGCCAGGACTGCCTAAACTGCTCATTGGTCTTGCTTTGGTAGTTTCCCCATTATTTCTATATGGGGGCTTTTTCATTGTGAATACCCTAAGACGCTAAAATAGGGCTGAGAAAAATAAGAGGAGGGAGGGGGCCCGCAAAAACAAGCGAGTTGTTCGCCAGTCGGGTCGGACGTTTTGAGAGAGGGAGGGAGTGACAGTATTCATGATGGTCGCGATTCGGACCCCCTGTTCCTAAAATATATTATGTGTTAATAGCATATAAGTATTCTTGATATCTTGGTAGATGCTGGGCAACATACCTACGTATCTGAAATTGCACCCAATGAACACAGAAACCAATCCCTTGGAAAAGTTGCAGTTGGCATCCTTCTTCTCTGTTTAAATAATTGTACTCAAATTGATTCTTACAGTATCTAAGCCATTCTTTTCTATGTGATTTGATAACAAAACTAGATTCCTCACCCTCGATTTTTCATACAAAACATAAACCAGAGAAATGGGACCTAAAGCAAGCAATGGGGAAACAATGACTACTCCAACTGGAATCAGGAATATCAACATAGAAAATCCTCCTTCTGGAGGAGAAGACAGCACAAATTGATACCATTCAATTGTCTGAAAGATAGTGAATAAGTATGCAATGATTGTTGAAACTCCAGCAAATCCCTTCATCAACTTAAGATACCAGTTACCAACCCCCTCAATATCTGCGAGTGTTCGATCGGTTTTCTCTAACTCGCAAATCAAACCCTTATCTTGCATCAACCACATCGGCGCGAACAAGAATGTGATGAAGCTAGAGAGTAGAAGCAGGATAAAGAGAAGAGCCATGCTAATTACTATGGTCTGAGCTTCAGTTGCAAGCCCGCTGAAGCTCTCTGAAACAAATATCATATCCGACAAAATCTGAACATTGGATACTGAATAGGAAATGCCAAGAGCAACAAATGCAGGCAAAATCATTCTTCTAGGCTGAGGAGAAGAAAGTGGTTGAGCGTCCAATTCTTGTATATGGTATTTGTATTTCTTATGGGTCAATAATTGGTGGAGCCGCCATAATAAAACAGAAACTTGTGATGAAGCAAAATAGACAATGATTCCAACGACCAATGAGATAACATAGAGCCAGATGAAATCAAACACAATATTCCCCGGGAGGAACCGATATACACCCAGTGTAGAGTCAAAGGGAAATGCTCCAAGTTCCGTGAAGATTATTGTAACCAATATTGTCGCAATGACAAGTACTTGAATGGGTATGACGAATTTCCAGGGGATCGAGTGTGTTTCCATAGAATCCTTATCTGAATTCATTGTCTTCGACTCCGAACGACCAAATTGTGAATAGTGTGGTCTGATATATGCTCATCTTGTACAGCTACACTATGGTCTGAGAAAATTAGAATGAAAGAGGGAGAGTAGGGAGCCGTAGAGAACATGGAAGGAGGAGAGAAACTGCTTCTGAGAGAGATAGGCTCCCTTTTCCTCACAAATAGTATTGGTTAGAATATATTTAAGCAAATGTCAGATTGCGGAGACTCTTACTACAAATTCCCATTCATTTAACATGTAAATCTTCAAACAAACAACTTATCTTAGGAACATCAGTGTCCGACGGCGAGTGAATTCCTTGAGTGATACTGATAACAACATCCTTCAAGAGCCTGAGAAACAAAAAGGATTCGCAGTAGTTCTCAAAAACAAGGACTTCTCGAAACTATGGTTTGGGCAACTCGTATCGAATATTGGATCATCCGTTGGGAGTCTTGCTCTCTTATTCTATGCCTTTGCGTTAACTGGTTCTGAACTTGCGATGGCAGGATTGGCGATGGTTCAGATCCTACCAATGGTGTTGTTTTCTGGAGTGATAGGAGTATACATTGACAGATGGGATCGGAAAAGAGTAATGATCTCGGCTGACATTGTACGAGCCATCGTAACTTTTCTCTATCCCTTTACATCGTTTTTTCCCTCTTTCATTAGTCCAATAAACTGGTTGTACATCCTTGCATTCTTCTATGCCACAAGTAATGCATTCTTCTTTCCAGCCAGGAGTGCATCGATTCCGAGGTTGGTTGAGAGAGAAGATTTGGTAACGGCAAATTCACTAGCTCAGATGACATTCCAGCTTGTCGCGTTGGTCTTCACACCGGCAGGGGGTGCGCTCATGGCTATCGTTGCGCCAAACTATCTGATTGGATTCTTGATTGATTCTTCTACTTTCATTGCCTCCGGAGTAGTGTTATTCACCATTAGGTCATCTCTCGTCCCAGAGATGAAACCTGAAATTGAACGCTCATATATTCGAGAAATGAGAGAAGCAGGAAAAATCATTCGCCGCAGCGCAATCGTTTCATTTCTTCTTGTTATTTTCACTGCACTAATGCTACTAGGTGGAATGTTGAATGCAATCATAGTACCGTTTTTCCAAGGTGAACTCGGATTCGATGAGTTTCTTTTTAGTCTGATAATGAGTGGAAGTGCTGTTTCTGGAGTGATAGCGGCCGCAATCCTTGGCCAGAAATCAACTATCAAGAAACCATTCTTCCTGATGATGTTAGCGATGTTGGTTATTGGAACCACAATGAGTCTATTGTCATTCATCGCTTCCGGTGACTTCCTGCCCGCGTTACTACTTATGTCAGTCGTTGGAGCTGTCAATGTTGCGATTGGAGTACCCAATGCTGCAATAATGCAGGAGATTATCGAAGATCAGATGAGAGGCAAGGTCTTCTCATTCCAGAGTATGATGATAAACACAGCCCAGCTAACAGGAATGGCAATTGCCGGGGTTTGGGCAGAATCGGTCAGTTCAAGTAGACCACCAATCTTCATTGCAGGTGTAGGAGCTTTCATTATTGGTTTAATCGGATTTGCCTTTGTTATCGTTAGAAGGTTGCACGGAGTACTTTGGAGTATCCGTGAGGAAAAGTTAGCTAAGCAACCTGGAATGGAACAAAAGTTTGAGGTCATTGATGAAACCTGAAAATAGATAATAGATAGTGAAAGCTGAGGTTAGTCATGACAGAATTAAAGATTGAAGATATTGTTGAAGGAACAGGAGAGTCCCCCAAACAAGGACAAACTGTTGTCGTCCATTACACAGGTTGGTTAACAGATGGCAAAAAGTTTGACAGTTCAGTGGACAGAGAAGAGCCCTTTGAGTTTCAGATTGGTATTGGTCAGGTAATTCAAGGGTGGGATGAAGGCGTCATGACAATGAAAGTCGGAGGTAAGAGAAAACTGACTATTCCACCAGATCTTGCCTATGGAAACGAGGAGGTTGGAGAGGGTCTCATCCCTGCAAACTCAACATTAATCTTCGAAGTTGAACTGCTAGATCTCAAATGAGAAGATTCTATATTCCTTCGCGCAAAACTCCCCTGCGGAGGTCAGTGATTGAAGACACTTAATTTCGACATCATGCATTTAGAACGTGTGCTGGAATATCTCTCTCACAACTATTCAGCTGTAATGAGGAAAATTAGTAGAACTGAAAAAGGAGTTATTGCTGTCTTCATTCACGAAGAGTATGTCTTCAGAACAAGTTCATATCAAACACTCACAACAATAGTTGAGTCACAAGGCGACCTCGAACAGGCAACAGTCACAGTGGTTGGAAGTGGGGGTGGTGAAGGTATTTGCAATTTCAACTGGGGCTCTCAATC
>JBHLPA010000097.1:0-8096 GCA_048939935.1 Promethearchaeota archaeon
GGCTTGGAAAAATTGGCTTTGAGGTTGCCAAGCGTTTGCAGGTTTTTGGTGTGGATTTACTGGTCACTGATCCTTATGCTGATGTTAGCAGAGTCAAGGACGTAGGAGGGACTCTTGTTGAACTTGATGAACTCTTGAAAAGATCTGACATAGTATCGATACACTGTCCATCAACTGACGAAACTCACGGAATGTTGGGTGCAAAAGAGTTTCAGAAGATGAAATCGACTGCAGTTTTGGTTAATACAGCTCGCGCTTCGATTGTTGATGAATATGCACTCCGTGATGCACTCATGAATGGAACAATCGCAGGAGCTGGTCTAGATGTCTTCTCGATGGAACCCGTTGATAGAGATAACGAGTTTCTTGAGTTAGACAATGTTACAGTGATGCCTCATATGGGTGGAAACACAATGGAAACTGTAAAACGTCAGTCAGATAGTATCGTAACCAGTATCCTAGCTTTCCTTAAAGGCGAGAAACCCTCGAACATCTTGAATCCAGAGGTCTATGATTAGAGGAATAATTATGGTGGTCGCTGCGATTGATGCAGGTACAACAGGCGTACGATGTATGATTGTCGATGCTAAAGGAAAGAGTCCTGGCATATCCCGAACCTCTTGGGATTACATCACACCTCCTGATTTGGAAATTGCCAAGGAATTCAACCCATCTGATTTTTGGAAGCATGTTTGTTCTGTTATCAGGAGTGCTATCAAGAACTCTGGAATTAAGAAATCGGACATCAAAGCTGTAGCCACAACAAGTCAACGCCATGGTCTTGTATTACTTGACTCAGATGGTAACGAATTACATGGGTGTCCCAATATCGATGCTCGTGGTGCAATGACTCAGTATCTTATTGATGAATCTCTAGGGGACACCTATCATGAGATTACGGGATGCTGGCCTCCGCTGATGTTTGCTCCCTCTCGACTAGGGTGGTTTGAGGAGGAAAAACCTGAGCTCTACGAGAAAATTTCTCATCTTCTTCCAATCTGTGATTGGATAGCATTCAGACTCTCAGGAATTTATGCGACAGACACGTCATCAGCAAGTGCTACTGGCTTTCTTGATGTGCGTGCCAACGAATGGAGCGAAGAGGTTCTTTCAGCACTCAACATTGACCTTGCAATACTTCCCGAGATACGGAAAGTGGGCGAAGTAATTGGCGAGGTCACATCGAAAGCAGAGAAAGAGTGCGGCCTTCCTAAAGGTCTCCCTGTTGTTCAGGCTGGAGCTGATACACATTGTGCTCTTCTCGCGAGTCAGTCTCAGGTAGGTGAGATTACAGTCATTGCAGGAAGCACCACACCGGTAATGATGCTTCTCGATAGTCCTGTCTGTGTTTCTGACCAGAAGATTTGGACTGGGGCCCATATCATAGAGGGACAATGGGCACTAGAAAGCAATGCAACTCTGACAGGAGCAGTACTTGAATGGGTGATAAGACTCCTGTGTGAAAGATCTCAGGACCCTGTGAAGTGTATACGTAAAACATTCGATAAGTTGGATGATATAGTTAAGGGAATTCCTCCAGGAAGTGATGAAACCTTCGTTTCCCTTGGCCCTAGTGTGATGGACTGTCAACAGATTACAGATGTGAAGTTGGCATCGATGATATTTCCCCAACCAGCTTTACCACAAGTTGTTCCTCTTAACTCCGCAAGAATGATTCATGCAGTCCTTGAGAATATCGCCTTTGCAATACGCGGAAATGTGGAGCAGCTGGAGAAATATGGTGAATCAACTGGTGTGAAGACGATTGGGGGTATGTGCCAATCAAAGACCTGGCCACAACTCTTAGCTAATGTATTGAATAGGCCTATCAAAACACCTATTCAGGCTGAAGGGAGTCTCTTGGGAGCTGCTATTTGTGCAGGCGTTGGAGCTGGTTATTACACATCTTTGGATGATGCATCTAAAGCCATGGTGCGTTGGAAACAAGTATTCCGACCTGACGACCGTGTAGTGCAGTATGATCGATACTATTCTCGATGGAACGAGATTACTAGTCATGGTGACTGAAATGTACGAGAAGGAGAAGAAAGAACTATTGGACATTTGTCTTGAGATGATAAAACACGATCTCGTAATTGGGTCTTCTGGGAATGCGAGTCTTAGGGTTGGAGATCACATTGTTATCTCTCCGAGCTCAGTTCACTACACCGAAATGAGAGTTGATGATGTGGTCGTCATTGATTTGGAAGGTAATGAGGTCGAAGGGACTAGAAATCCCAGTGTCGAAACACCAATGCATCTTGAGATTTATAGGACCCGCGATGATGCATTGGCTGTAGTCCATACCCATAGTGTGTATGCGTCTGCAATGGCAATACTTCATGAACATCTCCCTCCAATACTTGATGAGATAGTACCAAAATTAGGCGCTGGGATACGAGTCAGCAAGTATGCAATGCCCGGTACAAAACAACTTGGAAAGAATGTTGCTGAAGTCTTAGAAGATCGGAGTGCAGCACTTATTGCTAATCATGGTGCAGTATGTTTGGCAAAGAACCTGAAGGATGCTCTATTCCTCTCAATTCTCCTAGAACGAGCCTGCAAGATATACCTGACCGCAAAACAAGTGGGTACACCAATAGAACTTCCCGAAGATGTTGTTGAAGATGAACAGGACATTTGGGAGATGATGAGGGACTTCTGAGAGTGATCGGATGACTGGCTACATGGGTTGGCTTCTGGTAGTTGACTTATCGATTGGGAAGGTTACTACACTAGAAACACCTTCTACAATTACAACTATGTTTCTTGGCGGAAGTGGGTTTGCATCAAGATTCCTTTACGAACATCTCGACCATAGTGTTAATCCACTTAGTTCTGGGAACATGCTCCTGTTTATGACGGGTCCTCTAACTGGGACACTTGCTCCATGCACTGGTCGTCATGTTGTATGTGGAAAATCACCTCTAACAAACCTATGGGGCGAGTCTCATGTTGGTGGCCATTTTGGAGCATTCTTAAAGTTCTCAGGATTTGATGGAATTCTGATTAAGGGAAGAGCTGAGAGTCCCGTAACCTTACACATTGATGATGGAAATGCATCATTGCTCCCTGCCTCGGAATTGTGGGGAGAGATGACTGGACCAACTCAAGAATCATTGAAGAATGAACATGGTCATGTTCAGGTTGCCTGTATAGGACCTGCAGGTGAGAATCTTGTCAAGTTTGCAAGCATTGTAACCAATGAGAGAGTTTCTGCTAGATGTGGTCTTGGAGCTGTAATGGGCTCTAAGAAGCTAAAAGCTATAGTTGTTGGAGGTAATTCCAAACCAGGTCTTCATAACCCACAGGAGTTTCAAAAACTGGCGAATGAGTCAAGTAAGATTCTTGGTGAAGCGATGTCTATGCTTAGTGACCAAGGAACATCGATGTATGTTGATATCGCTATGATGTTCAATGACATGCCAATCAAGTATTTTCAAGAGATTGAGTTTGATGATTCTGAACTGATTAATGCAAAATCCATGGAGGAGATATTGACCGGACGTTCAGCATGTTACTCATGTCCGATAGGGTGCGGAAGAAAGGTTACAATTCCTAAGTATGAACTGATTGGCATTCAAGGTCCGGAATACCAAACTCTCGCTTCATTTGGCTCGAACTTACTGATATCAGACCTCAAAAAGATAGCACTCATGAACCACCTATGTAACCAGTATGGGATGGATACAATCAGTTGTGGAAGCACTATTGCCTTCACAACGAATCTCTGTGATACTGGAAAAGCAGACTATGGGTTCACTTGGGATGATCCTGACGGAGTCATTGAAACAATCCATGCAATAGCAAAAAGAGAGGGGGTAGGTGACCTTCTGGCTGAGGGCGCTGTTTCAGTTGCCAGAAAACATTCAGCTGAGGACACTGTGCTACATGTGCGGGGTATGGAAATCCCAAATCACGACCCTCGTGCTTTCTCAGGAATGGCAACAGTCTATACCATGGCCTCTCGAGGAGCCTCCCATATGGAGGGTGACATGTATTCAGTTGATATGGGTCAGGAGTTCCGTCAACTAGGAATCAATGCAGGGGATCGATTGGAGAATGAAGACAAAGGGATGACTGCAGCCAGAGTTCAGGATTTCAGAGCTTTCTTCGACTGTGTGATAATGTGTCAATTCGCTATTGTTCCTCCCGAAAGAATCATTGAACTGCTAAACCTGGCAATTGGGCCCTCCTATAAACTTGAAGACATTCTGAAGATTGGCGCCAGAGCCGTCACAATGAAACGACTCTTCAATCTCAAGTGTGGACTGAAGACAGAGGATGAAAAATTACCAAAACCATTACTAATCCCTCACGCCGAGAGTGTCACAGATGATTTCGTACCCGATGTTGATTCACAATTAGAAGGATATTATGAATACAGAAAATGGGATCGAAAAACAGGTCGACCTTCTGCTGAGGTACTAAAGAACCTAGGTTTGAACAATCTCTAGTTCCTAATCCGATAGTTTATTCCGTATGATGTCACCGTCGAAGGACAGGTGGTCGATATTCAGACAGTTGAAGTTCTGGTAACTCAGATAGCCATATTCTATGGATTTATTGTCACAGGCTATCTCATTGCTCGAATGTCTGGAAAGGGACAGAGTATCAACAAGAATCTGAATATGTTACTCATCAATGTTCTAGTTCCAATCCTCTTCTTTTACAGCTTTTTGACAGTGATCCCTACATCTCTTTCAGATATTCCAATCTTTCTTACTATTGCACTTATCATTCATCTTCTTGGACCTGTACTAATTTATCTGCGATTTCGAACAATAGAAATTAATGATCAGACAAGAGGGGCTCTCTATATCTGTTCTACATTCAACAATGCCCTCTTTGTTCCACTTCCAATAGCTCTGATGTTCTTGGGTTCAACAGCTGTTTCATTCGTCGTTATGTTTTCACTAACACAGATGGTCCTCGTTGTAACCCTTGGGTCAGTCATGGGTGCTGTTTTTGGAAACAAGGTGACTAATTGGCCGGAGATTACAAAAAATGCAGTCACGTTTCCACCATTTCTAGCGACAATAATCTCCATGATTCTAATAGGACTTAATTTAAGACTTCCAACAGACTTGGCACTGGTTTTATCATACAATTCCCCAATTACAACATATCTTGCACTGGTGTCGGTTGGTATTGGTATCGGAGTTAGATTTTCTCTTGCTGAAGTGAGAACAGCTATGAATGTTGTTGCAGTTCGTCAGTTTATCATTCCTCTATTGATTCTGCCAATTATCCTACTATCGACCTTATCACAGGTTCCACTTCAAGTTCTCATTATCGAGTCTCTTATGCCCCCTGCAATCCTTACAGTTGTCTATGCTTCTGGATTTGATTTAGATGTAGAAATTACTTCAACAAGTGTGACAATAGGCACACTTCTTTTGCTACCAATAATTCCGCTTCTTCTGATATTAATGTGATAATCAATCCATGCGTAAACTGAAGGCATATATCGATTGCACTCTTTTTCAAATTACGATAGTGATTAATTTGAATGATCCTGAATCTGAGAAGTCCGAAAATCCAGAAGCAATCAAGAAATCATTGGATGATATAGTCCACAAGCTCGACCAGGATGCTAATGCAAGCAAGAGTTGGGGCGCGTCAATCACATCAAATAAGGAAAAATGGGAGCGACTAAAGAAACAAATCCACGAACGTCAGAAAGCCCTCAAACAGCTTGTGACTGATAAAAAGGCTGGAATTATCGGTGTTGACGAATTTGATGAGAAGTATAAGAAACTCCAAGATGAGCTGACTGAGTTGGAATTTGCTGTATACAACCTGAGACTGGGTACAAAGGTTCAATGAATCTCTATCGATTCTCTTCTTTTGCTCGTATTATCAAGAGCACTGTTTCAATGACAACCAGAATACTGAGAACACCAGACATTGCTGCAAGACCAATGTTCAGCGTATTGTCAACAATTTCCTGTGGTCCTTCTTCTACACCATTAATCAGAACGTCTAGATTATAGTTCATCATCCAGAGATAATTTGATTCTGCAAAGAAGATGGTCTTCCACCAGACAAGGATTCCACCATAGTCTGCTTGCAGTTGGTACGCAAACTCCCCACCAGATTGCAATTTAGAAATATCTGAACCGAGGATCAGATCAACACTACCGTTTTTGAGAGCTTGTTGAACATCGTAAAGCATCGGTCCTGATATGGTGATCTCTTCGACTTGAAGGACCGCAACTGGTGTCACACCAAAGGCTTCTGCCACATACGCCTCAGCAGGAAACACAACCACTGCTTGCATGTCAGAGAAACCATAATCCTCACCAAGAATTCCTATCTTTTCCTTGAATCCATGAAGAGCTTCTTCAAAGGTATTAAAGTTCGAATTCAATTCACTAGCAAAAGTTGAATTCAGTGATATCAATGCTGAACGTGTGGCATTAGCTACAGCCAATGCATTACTCGGCAGTAACCAGAAACCATGGGGGTTTCCTTCATTATCATTTTCTCCTCCCAACCCAACGCCTGGCATCGGTGAGAGTTCTGCACCAAAATCATCATAGTTCTCCACAGCTCCTACATTGTGATATGTGATGTATGGGGTCGAGGTTTGATTTGCAAGATCCTGTTCCCAATGAAAATGACCCGTGAAGACAAGCAGGTCTGCATTATTTGCAATATCGAGGATTTCTGGAGTTACTGTGAAAGCATGAGGATCTGCTTCTTGCTTCACCAAGACTGTTGTGTTGTATATGGTTCCTCCAATCTCCTGAACAATCCCTGCAAGAGACGTGACTGAAACTGCAATGATTCCTTCGACAGTCGGCTGTGCTTGTACATCTATCGTCACCTCACTCATAACAAAAGGTAACAATAACAGAATCAATGGGATGAGTACTGCTTTCCTCCGCATCAGATCAATCGCTCCTATCCATCATCTAGCCAAATCCTTAATAATAATTTTGAAATAGTTACTAACAATAGGGCTGTTTTCTATGTCGAAGTTGAATGACAAACCTAAACCTTCTGTCATTGCTGTGTCCATGACAGAATCTGACCTTGAAGAACTAGAAACACTCCTCAAAGATGGTGAATTTGCTAATCGGTCAGACTTGGTTCGTCATGCCATTCAAGCATTAATATCTGAACATAGGAGAATAGAGAGTGTAACGGGGGTTGTCACTGCGATCATAACCGCACTCTATTACAAGAAGGGGCATGGACAGAACATCAGGACTGTCCAACATGAATTCAAAGACATCATTTCCGCTACAGTACACTCTCATACTAGTGATGGTAGTTGTGTCGAAGTGATGATCATTACAGCAAACGCTGATGTAGTGCGTGGTTTCCTCAAAAAACTACGTGCGCAGAAGAAAGTTCTCAAAGTTGAGGTCAGCCTAATAGGAGGAAAGAATTGATGGCTTCGGTTCGATTGCTAGAAGCTGATGACTTAGCGGTACGCTATCCCAATGGTGAGTTAGCTCTCCATAACGTGACTTTTCAGATTGAATCACCAAGCTTCATGGCAATCATTGGTCCTAATGGTTCTGGAAAATCAACTCTGGTCAAGACTTTCCTGGGACTCATTAAACCTTTCAAAGGGTACATCAGGGTCAATGGCTATGACTCGGTGAAAAACTCTGGAAAGATTAGAAAGCTAGTGAGATATGTTCCGCAACGAGATCGAATTGAACTCACAGTTCCTATGAAGGTGAAAGACATTGTCTTAATGGGGCGACTTCTAAAGAAATTACCACCACGATTCGCTTCATCGAAGGATATCCAACGAGCCAAGGAAGCTTTAGAACAGGTAGACATGGGTGATCTATGGGACAGACCTTTTCCAGAACTCTCGGGAGGACAACGCCAGAGGGTGCTTGTGGCCAGAGCACTTGCCAGTGAGGGATCAATTCTAGTTCTTGATGAACCTCTGGCAGGGACAGATGTGGAGAGTCAAGACCTCATCGTTGAGGCTTTGGGGAGATATCACAAGGAGAACGATGTGAGCATAGTCATGGTCACACATGACCTCAATCCAATTCATACTTTAGTTCAGGATGTCTTGCTTCTGAAGAATACCGTAATTGGGATTGGAGAGCCATGTACGGTTA
>JBHLPA010000098.1:0-8027 GCA_048939935.1 Promethearchaeota archaeon
GGGAGAAGTTCGCGAATCCGTACATTGCAGCTGGGCTTGGTTACATTGACAAGGTGATTTATCCTAGGGAAACTCGCCAGTTGATTTGTGATGGTCTCAATCTACTAGTAAGCAAGAGGCAAAATAGACCTCCGAAGAAACATGGGAACATACCTCTCTAATCTATATCTTGACACAAGACAACAATTGAAGTAATATACTGAATTTCAATCTCATAGATTAGCGCAAGGTGTTCGACCTCGGTGAAACACCTCATTATATACTCTTCATGAAACTAGTTTTACATATAGAAAATCTTGCTAGGTGCGTGAATCTATCGATGGGACAACTAATCCTCAAAATCTGTGTCAGATCGATGAAAATAACGACTTCGAGTGTGGATCTCGATTCAGTTGGACATCAATGTGCCAATCCTATCAGAACTGGGGCCTATGAACGAATGGGTTCTGAAGAAATCCTCCTAGACCAAGAACAAACCATGCTTCTTGATGCTGCCATTCGTGCAAGTACTAAGATGAATTGGCAATTGGTCATTGTTGATGTAGCAAAATACAGCATCCTCAAGAAATTTCGATTTAAGGAGATTATTCCTAGATTGGAACTAGATGGCAAAATTATGGTCGGTAATCCATCCTCAGATGAGATTATTCAGTTCTTCAAAAAAGATGACGTGAACGATTCCGAAGACGCGTTAGACATAAGGCAAAATGAAAGGATGCCTGAAATCTCATGAACAACCAACCGACTCCAGCAGTAGCACACTCTGATTTGACTGGAGTCACTGATGGGATTGTTATTGGTCTGGAAATCGGTTCATGGGCTGGTTTTCACTCAGGTCAGATTACAATTATGAGTGAAAATAGAGATCGTATTGATTTTCGTTATGGCAAAGATTCTGATGGGATCATACCAAAAATTGGAGATTTCGTTAGGGTCGTATATACCGGAGAACATATTCATGAGATTTCCACCATAAGAATTATTGAAGCTAATCACGGGACATTTTCTCAACGACTTTCTACAAAATCCAGTTCCATATCTCTTATTTTTAGTCGACCAAAAGGAGCCTTTGCATTTATTGTTTCAGAGGTGTTTGCGGGTATCTGCCTGATACAGATGGGACTATTAATGGGATTAACAAGACCTGCCGCTCCTGCTATTTATGGCACGGTCGGATTTGTTCAGCTCTTTCTTGCTTGGCTCATCTGGGAATATACAAGTCGGGGATGATGTTTGATGTCAAACCTATTCGAGTTAGTTAACCTTAGAGTTGTGCTTCCGAGTAGCAAGGGTGATCTCATCCTTGTAGATGATGCCTCACTTGAACTTCAGCCCAAGGAATGCTTTGGTCTATTAGGTGAATCAGGATGCGGAAAGTCATCTTTACTCACGGCTTCACTTGGTCTATTTCAAATAACTCAGAGATACAAAGATGCACAAATCAAGAAAGAATGGTCATTTCCAGTCCAGCTCAAATATGAATCAAAGGATATCTGGAACAGCACAGTTTCAGGGCGCTCATTCTATAGGGGTATAGATCTACTTTCTCTGAGTCACAGTGAACGTGCCAGATACCTTGGCAGTCACATTTCATTTATGCCTCAAGGACTTGCAAGTGCCTTAACACCCACAATTAGCATAGGGAATCAAACAGGCGAGCCGCTTGAGATACATACTCCGGATATACGCTCTGAAAAGATGAAACAAAGAGTCTTCGAATATCTTGACCTTGTCAGTCTTGCAGATTCAAGAGACCGATATGTTCTAGACCCTAGTAAATTCTCAGGAGGTGAAGCTCAGAGGATTAAACTTGCCATGTCTCTGATTGCCGCCCCCTACCTCGTCATTGCGGATGAACCTACATCTGCTCTAGATGTTACAGTACAAAGACAGGTGATAGGACTCTTTCAGATGATTAAGGAAGAGTTCGATGTAGCTTTAATGATAGTCAGCCATGATGTCGGTGTCATTGCGGAACTTGCAGATCGTGTTGGGATTATGTATGCTGGTAGAATCGTCGAGGTGGGACCTGCAGAGGAGGTATTCCATAGACCGAAACATCCATACTCTATTGGACTCATGGCATCTTTTCCTACAATTGCTATGATGCGAATGGCAAAAGGAGGGGAAAAGCCCAAACTAAGAGGAATATCAGGAGCACCTCCAAATCCTCGAGAATTACCCCGCGGCTGTGGATTCCATCCAAGATGCCCCTATGCATCAGATATCTGTTTTACAGAAAAACCAAGTATATCTGAAATTGAAGACAATCATCTTGTTGCCTGTCATTTATTCAAAGAGGATTGCGGAAAGAATCTTCCACTACTGACAGGCTGACTTCGATAGAGATTAATGAGAGACTTTCCCATCTATTGACAAAAACAGATGAGGACCTCGTCTTTGGATTCTACAGACAAAAAGATACTCTGGGAGCTGGTTGGCAATTGTAGGATTAGCTACCGAGATCTTGGTAAGAAAGTCGGCCTATCAGCATCATCGGTCAAGAAGCGTATCGATAATTTGGAGAACTCCGGATTAATAGACCACTATATTGTTGCTCTGAATCCCGAATTCACAAATGTTCGGATAGCAACTCTGATGATATTCACTGATGCATCTGTGAAGATTAGTACATTCAAAGATGTGGTGATGCGGATTGAAGGAGTATACATGGTTCTACCATTGATTGATGGGAATTTTTACTTGAGTGTTGAATATGCAGAACAAAGTGTTTTGGAGGAACTAGTTGAACTAATCCAATCTATCGAAGGCGTGGAACGAGTTGAGGTATATGATGTATTTCCTATAGGTGAGAAATCAGAACTACCTGAGGCTCCCCAGTTTACGCGGAATGAATTGGACGTTGTAAGTCAATTGGCAGTAAATCCCAGAATGGTGGACTATGAAATTGCTGCTCAATTAAAATGGCCTACTAAAAAGGTCAAACAAGTACTCCAGGATCTGGAGAAGGAACATAAGATTGCATTGACTCTTCGATGGAATCCAAGTCTTGGTAGAAACATTCCATTCAATTTGGTCATTAAATACGATTCAGCCCGGACGACTGCACAGGAGATTACAAGTAGACTATCTGCTTTGTATCCTAATTCGTACTTCAATTCAAGAATAATCGAATCCAAATCAACTATCTTCGCAGTCTTTGCACTTGAGAAAGTCGTGGATATGGAACCCATTACTGTGACTGTACTTGGTTTTGATGAAGTCCTGAGCTGTTTCGCCATAACCTATTATAATACGATTGTTGGCAAAACACTGAGTCGAGTTAAGTTGGAGAGAATATTGGAAAAGGAAAACCTTTGGCCTCCAAATGTGAAGAAGTAGAGCAAACATCCCCAGCTGATTCCTCTATAGACATTAACTCGAAAAAGGGATGGATACCCCAATGGGTCTTAGGTATAAACTTCCCAAGATATTATACTGATTAGTTGTGGGAAAACAAAGTATAGTCCTTATTCACTAACATCCCAAGGGCCAGTAATCGTAGGTGGTGGTTTGAGTTTTACGAGAATCAGACCAACAAGAAGATGCAATGGCATGGGTCCAATATACTGACCGAGCCATGGACCGCTATTTAAGGAGAGATTAACAAAAGCGACAAGGAAGGGAGGAATTTCTCCTAGCGCTCCTGCCATAATCAAACGTTCACTTGTGGTTTTCCCTTCGTAATATCTCATCATAAAATAGGCAAAGGGGAAACGAAGACAAACAATTGGGAGATACTGTACAATTGTCCATGCATCGTGAAGGTAGAAAATCATCGAGTCGCTAGGGGTTAATGACCAGTACCACAACAGAGTGTACATAATGATGTCTAAATGGCCATTAAGGCCAATTGTACCTTGAAAGAAGAAGGGCGATAAGACAGTTATTGATAACACTAGTAGCCCTGCCTCGATTGCGACTTTCCGGACCCTCTTCAACTTGAAACCTCCCATGAATTCAGATTAAGCATATGAAAATGAAACAAATATCCTGTGATGGTTCAATTGTTGTCCGCCCTTGGGAAGCTGGAACGCAAATGAAAGTCAAGACCTCCAAAGAAACATGGGAATATTTCTCTCTGAGATTCGCTTCTCGATTGGACTAGATAGTCATCTAATATTGCATTTTTCGCAGGAGAATCTTTCGTATACCAAGGTATACAGCTGCTGCTGGAATGACCGAAATCAGGAGCGGCATAAGAAAACTCAATCTTACCTCATCCTGGGAATGAAAAGTATCGAAGGTATCTACCACATAAACTACATCCCCAGTGAACGCATCGAATGCCGTCATACCAGACCCTGGGACATCTGCTACCCAGCACAAACGGAAATCCTGGGGTCCAATTTTATTGTAGTCTTCTGGGTCGTGAGAAACCCTGTCGAGAGTGAGAACTGGGTCATATCCTAGTCCGTTCTTAGAAACGACTCCTCTTATTGGAATCTTATCAATCTGAATCCATTTATATGAGAGATAATGAACTCCCCCCGTGATCCCATCTATCTCGATACTTATACTCCCAATCCCGGTGTCAATCATAGTATTATTGACAACCTGCTGGAAGACAAAGCGGTGTGTGATATCGCCTTCTTTGGTCGGATCCGACCAGTGGTTGTAGAACATCCGTAGGTTGACGGGTATGTGATAACCTAATTCCTTCAATGCTGTTATTGCGCAATTCTCAGCAATTGATCGATTAGCCGCTACTCCTTGACACAGAATTGGACTACCAATGTATCCCGATATTCCTCCAGTGATGGCATTTACTGTGACCATTGCTTCTATGTGAATCCCATCTGGAATTGAATTGTTTCTGAAGCTGATTCTCCATCTTGGAAGATCTCTTGACAGCTTGGTCAGTTGGTAGTCAATTTCGAGATTCTGAATTGATTGATTTGAAAAGACCTTGGCTATGAATTGTTGAGCTGCTAATTCTGCCTGGATCTCGGATACGCGGTAATCATTTGAGAAATCCACCCTTATGATGTATGGTCTTTCGCTTATCACCTCATAATCGGAAGGATAGACTAACGATTCCATTGATGTCAGATTGTCAGTACTTATGTCTACAAAGGGTGATCCATTTAGAGAAGTTCCTGGCAAGTTTGCTGCAGATGGATTAAAGCTCCCAATTGCAATGCTTGAAAAAAATAGAATTGCTGCGATTACTAAAGAGACCAAGGAATAGCCACAAGGTTTGCTTCTTATGATACTCATCGTTACACCCTCCAACTATGAATTGCGTCTTTTTTTCTTAGGTCTATCTTTTTGAAGTAGTGTTCTAATTTTTTTCACCTATCAGATCTCCATTCGCCATATCCTGAGGCTCTCAAACCAACTTGTTATCGCTCCGAATCCCAAAACAGAAAGAAGGAGTAGTGAGATTGGCCCTGTTGACAGCGGTAGAAATAACAAATTACATGGAATCAGTGTCGTGTAAAAAACAGCGTAGAAAAGGTAGCGAGGTAGTAATAATCTTCCAGAACCAACAAAAAACCTAAGCACGCCTACTTTTACATCCCTCTCAAGGTAGTATGATCCATACTTATCCGTCCTGACAAGACCTAGATTTACGAGCTTGTTCAGGTGATAAGCTGCTAGACTTGGGCTCGAAAGATTTGCGCCTCTCTGTATGTTACGTAGACTTGTTTCTTCAGGATTCCTTAGTAGATACCAATAAGCTCTCAGCGTTTTCCCCTTCAGCTCGGATGATATCTTTAAAATTTCTGAATCATTATCAGTTGGGGCTTCATTCATCCTTCTTCTCCACTCCAAAACCACGGTTAGCTGTTTGAGATTGTGAAACTCCAAATTAAAGTGGAATGAACCAACAAACCAATGTCAGCCCGTCCTCTATTAGGTCTAACTTTTGAAAGTTTAGTTGCATTTCATAGATTGTTATGTCTTCCTTCATTGAAGTAGGTAATCAACAATTGTCTAAATATGACATCACTTCCTTGAGTAGATTACAAGGTGTTCTACTCAATGTCTTGCTGACATTTGGTTTTGAAGTCTTCAGGGTTTCAGATATTTCAGATATGGACTTCTTTTTCCAGATGAAATAGAAACAGTACTGCAACTGTGCTGTACTAAGACCAAGAAGAGCTGTGAGAAAGAGTACGGAATAGACAACAGCATTTTTTTCTTCACTTAATGTGTTCTCATCGATGCTAAAACCAGCAGGTCTGCTTAAGTATTTCATCTGTCTGATCTCATCAAGTGCTTGCCTTGCATTCCAGAATGCTGGTCCATCACACTCATCAGCGTTCTCATTATGAACTATGATTTTTCCCGTTCCGATCCCTACTCGAAACTCTAACTCTTCCATAAGAAGTCTATGAAAAAGAAAGACTATGGGTTTCCAGCTATGTGTCAAAAGCTCAATACTATCACCTTGGGTGAGAGTGGGAATAGCATCGCAGTATTTTTCGAATTGTTTGAACGTCTGAATCAACATGTTCCGTATCTTTTTGTCTAGCATTCTCCGGTTGCCAGGAGTTACATCTCTTGATGCCACAATGTCAATAATCGTCGCAATCATCTGGCTCTCATCCGGGCATCAGAAAACTGAAAATCCACCATGTCAATGCAAGAGCCATTGTTATACTCATGAGTGTGCCTAGAATATACCAGTCTGCACAAGCACGATCATCTGTGACTTTACTTGAGTAGCGGAAGATTGCTTTTCCAGCAACGATGACAGAGAGAAAGCTAAGGACTGATGCGAAAGATAATACGCCGTCATAGTATGTGATCATGAGTGCTAGAAATATCAGACTTCTTTCAACACATCCAATAAGATAACCTCCATATCGTAATCCGCCGCACTTAGACGCTATGTCTTTTTCAGCTCCCTCTTCAAGCCATGCAAAGACCAAGTCAATTATCAGACCCGGCAAGATCAGTGTCAGTAAATACCCAAAAATGATGGTATAAAACTGTGAATACAGTACTGTCATTGAATAGACTGTTGGGATATATAACGCGACTCCACTGGCAATAATCACTAACAGGCTAAGGAGCCTTTGCTGCATCTTCATAGGACCACAACCTCTAACAGAACTATATCTCCTCATTCTATATATGTTTACCTTTTTAGTTAATAAATAATAATGTTAACTATATCAGTTAATATTTTATTATGTAAACCATATTGATTACAATACTATCCCGAAAAGAGAAGCTCCTCTCCAAGATTATTTTGTCACTAATATTATTAGATTAATTTTTCTAAATCCCCTTAGAGAAAATATTTAAATACAAGTTATTTAAACGCGCATTAGTATAGTTGGTGATTTTACCAATGATGAATAAAGAAGAGTTTGAGCTAAGGGTGAAGGCTTCTAAGTTGACAAAGAGCCAGGAAACCGTTCTGAACATATTAAGGTCACAGGGAAAGGATGGTGTGACCCCCAAACAGCTCTTAGGAGAAGTACATTTTGCTGCTCGTACCGTAAGATACGCTCTAAGGAAACTTCTGGCTAAGAATCTGATTCGTCGAATACCCTGTCTTCAGGATATGCGACAATGGATCTATATTCCTGCATAATCAGAAAAAGAATAGTTGGGGGGAGATTCCCCCCACTTGTTCATTTGTTAGAGTTCATGACTTGCCAGCAACGTTTGCAAATGCCCGGTGTAGGCATGGTGTTAGCATTGACCCAACCTTTGCAGTTAGGTGCAACATTGACAGTGCAGCGTTTCATCCTGTGAGGATAGATCTTACTGCCCACTTCACGAACTTTGATTTTCTTATGGCCGCCACGGCTTTTCTTGTGTGGCAAAACCTAGTTTCATCCTACGATGGCCCCTCTGGGCAGCATCGCTAGCCTCTCCAGTCCACAGAAATCACTGGAGTCGCAGTTTCGTGAATGGATATAAACTCTTGTAGCGGTTTACATTGGTCGCTGAGTGAATAACTGGACCTTAGTCACATCTCTCTGAACTGGTTTGTTTCTTTGAGCCTTCTGAACTTCTTCCCCTCTCAGCGCATCATCCATAGTCGTACTAAGTTTATCCACTGA
>JBHLPA010000099.1:0-7967 GCA_048939935.1 Promethearchaeota archaeon
GGTCCGTGTGAATCACCGATACAAACACTATACGTTCTGATGCGCCTCCCACTCAAAGACACGCTCAAATTATAGGTTACACACCTAGATATCTTCTTTTTGTAGCGTGCTTTTCGATAGTAAACGTTTATTGGTGAATGACGTTTCTTAGTCCCCTATAGACAACGAGTAGTATTAAGAGAAGGTTTTTCATTAACCTAACGTTTACTACTACTATCAAATTCAGGGAGTAGGAAGAGAAGCATGACATCTGATTTAGAATTGGCATTTGCTAAACTGATGAATCCGCGTATGAGTGCAGGACTATTGGTCCTCTATAGTCTGTTAGGAGACCTGAAAGGTAACCCGATCGAGCCGCGACAGGTTCGCAAAGCAGTTGACCCTCAAGTGGATGAGAGACGAGTATCGAAACAGTCTATCACCAATGCGGCCCGTCGTCTTGAGGAAGCCAGCATCATTGACAGAACTGAAAACAAGTATCGCGTGAACTATGGATATCTGATCTCAGTTCTACTGAATACAATCATTGAGATGACTCACCGCATCGATGACCTTGAGGATGAGATTTTCACTCTAAAGACAATCAATCGATGATATTTTCCATCTTCCTACTCTAATTTGAGTGAAAAACAGTTTCGCGCAATCCATGTAATACGCACGTTTAGCTTATAACTGAGAATGTAACATAAGTTTCAACCCACAACACTCGTTGTGGTTCGGAGGAAAGACATATGTCTGCTAAACCAACCGGAGTAATGATTTTAGCTATATTGCAGCTAATCTCAGCTATATCATGGCTAGCTGTGGGAGGCCTTGCCCTCATAGCTGGCGCTATGCTGCTCCCAATATTTGGGATGCTGCTAGCGTTCTTCCCATTGATAATTGGTATCATTGGGTTGATTCTGTTCTACGGGCTATGGACCTTAAAGGGATGGGCTTGGTTATGGACCCTTATCATTAACTTGTTGGGCTTAATCCTTGGTCTGTTGGGTAATCTTACTGATATAATGAATCTGATTTCATTAGCTATTAGTGCCCTAATTGTGATTTACCTATTGATTCCCTCCACAAGGGCTGCATTTAGGTAATCTTAACAAGTCAGCAGGAATAGAATGAGAAGTTCTGGTTAGTAAACTGGCTAGAACTTCGACCTCCTTTTTTTGAAAATTTAACCACCATCAGAAACTAGGCTAAAGGCAAACTTGGCTATAAGGGCGAAGCTGATATTGATTGAAACAACCTAGCACAGCATTCTCAAGCCGAGAACATATTTGCTTTGATCCAATAAACCTCTATACTACCATCTTGACTATCAGTCGGCTCTCTTCAGAAATTCAAACTTCTTGATCCCTAACCTAGGATATCAACTCTTTTTCCTATCCCTTTCTTCTTCGCTGCTTCGTATACTATCTTTGCGGCGGCAATGTCTTGAGCCGATAAGCCTGTGGAATCAAATAGTGTTATTTCATCATTAGCTTCTCGACCAGCTTTTGTCCCGTTAATGACCTCTCCAATCTCTCCGTGAATTGAACTCATGTCAATGAGTCCTTGCTGCAAAGCATGCTGAATTTCTCCAATCTTTTTGCATTGTTCTAGACTATCTACGACAATTTTTGAAGCAATAGAAACTATTCTGGGGTCAAGTTCTTGCTTTCCCGGTCCATCAGCACCTATTGCGTTGATATGAAGCCCTTCATGAATCACATCCCCACTGATAAGGGCTTTTCTGGATGGTGTAGCGGTCACAAGAATGTCTGATTCGGGGACAACATCATTCGGAGAGTCTACAACATGGACATCAATCGATAATTGTTTCGTAATTTGATCACGATATCGTTCAGCACGTTTTCTATGAATATTCCATATCTTTACCTCTTGAATGTCAAACAATTCCTTCAGTGCTAGAAGTTGCATTCTTCCCTGAGTTCCTGCTCCTAGAATACCTACTCTCTTCGAGTCTTTTCTGGCTAGGACCTCAGCCGCAACAGCTCCGGCTGCTCCAGTTCTGTACGCAGTGATGTAGGTCCCATCCATGATCGCCAATGGCATACTAGTTTCCAAATCAAGTAGAACAATCACAGCGATACCTGGAGGTAATTCTCTCTTCTGATTCTCATAGAATCCAGAAGCTATCTTAGTGCCTATTAATCTGAAATCCTCAATGAATCCTGACTTGATGTCAACCTCTCCATTGTATTGATGGACGTCAAGATGTTGAACACTTGGCATCTGGACACGTCCCTTTGCAAATGCTGAATATGCAACCTTTACAGCTTCGATGGCTTCTTTCATTGAAAGACATGATTGCACTTCAGATTGCGTAAGAATAATGACATCTTCCATCCATTCAACCTCTTTCTTTTATTGTAGTGATAGTCTTAGTGCAGCTATTTAGATTGTGGGTTTCCTTCTGTGGCTAAGACCTTGGTTTTTAGGATGAATTAGACTAATGGGGTTGAATAGTATCTTAATGAAAATGATTTCATGGCAATGGCGAATTACAGACTTGAAACTTTGGCGATGTAGATTGATGCAAGGTGAGAACTTTTGAGATCAATTAATCCTTAGTGTTGGAATTACTTCTTCTGCTATTTTCTCAAACATTGGAATCTGATCTGGTGCAAAGAATGGATAGAAGAAAACAAGTTCGTTGATTCCTACTGATGTGTACCTATCCACTATCTCAATGAACTGCTCTTCTGCCGCAAATGCGTTATTCGCCTCAGCTCCAAAGATAAGGAGAGACCGTCGAAGAGACCCTGGATCTCGGCCTATCTTCTCACAATACTTGTCGAGATATGCAATCCGTTTCTGTGTTTTTTCCATCACAAGGTCAGGAGGTGAGCCAAAATCTGCTCCGAAAGAAACCCATGTGTCAGCATACTCTGCAGCAACCCTTAGAGATGGCTTGACATGAGCTGCGACTACCAATGGCGGCCTTGGTTTCTGGACTGGACCAGGAGCCATTATGGCGTCCTTCAGATGGTAATATTTCCCTTCATAGCTTGAGGTTGTGCATCGAAGAAGTGTATCAATTATCTCTACTTGTTCCTTTAGTCGTTCAGTCCTCTCTGTGAATGACCAGTCATCAATACCGGTCATAGTGTAGGATGGATCTATCTTTCCCGGTGCACCTGCACCTATTCCAATCTCCAATCTGCCATTAGAAATGTGATCAATTGTCATCGCCTGTCGTGCCAAAACTGCAGGATGTCGAAATGGAATTGATGTCACAAGAGTTCCAATTCTAATTTTAGATGTGCAGTTTGCAAGTGCTGCAAGAGTTGTCCAACCATCAAGCCAAGGGCCTGTTGGATTTGTATAATTCACGAAGTGATCTGCAATCCATGTGGAATCGAAACCTAACTCTTCGAATCTTTTCCAGAGTTTGACCAATTCCTGCCACGGAAAATCTTGTAATATTACAGCTCCAAATCGAAGTGATTGTGTGTCTTTCTTTTCATTCATCTTTCTAACATCCTTGAATTTCAAAAGTCATCCCTGAAGAAGTCTAACTCTTCTCCGAGAAGATAGTGACAGAACCAGCGATAAACCTGTAACATCATAGCATAATTTTCCTGCGGTGCAATGAAGCCATGACCCTTTCCAGGATATGTGAAGAGTTCTACGGGGACTCCTTTATGTTTTAGAGCCCTATATAGCTCTTTAGCACTGATAACAGAAATTCGCTCATCTTCTTCACCATGTTGAATTAACATTGGGGTTTTTGCCCGGTCAATACCTGCGATTGGGGCACTCTTCTTGTAGAACTCTCTACTCTCTGGGTCATATGGAGTACCAGTAATATGGATATCATGTCGATTGTCAGAACCAATGAAGTAGATGTACCAACTACTAACACCCGCCATGACATTGACTGCTGCAAATCGGTCGGTATGCATTCCACCAAAGGCGGACAAATATCCACCTTGACTGCCACCCATACTTCCAATCCTAGCTTCGTCAACAAAGCCTTTCGAAATCAGATAATCGATTCCCGACTCGATATCCCACATGTCCCCAACACCCATGTTATTGTGATTCAATTCCATGAATGCCTTTCCTTTGCCAAGACCTCCACGATAGTTTGGTTGAAGAATCAGGATTCCCCGTGAAAGAAAAGAATGTACAGGTCTGAAGTATTGATTTACCAAGAGAGAGTAAGGAGATGAAGAACGTGGTCCTCCATGCGGCAAAACGATTAAGGGGTATTTTTTATTCGGATCAAAGTCAGACGGTTTCCTTAAGACACCTTCAATCTCAGTTCCATCCTTGCTCTTCCATTTGATTGACTCAACAGTCCCAAAGTCAAGATCGGAGTAGTCCTCTGTTTCAGTAGTGATTGATGTGAGTGTCCATCCCCTAGTGCCCGGAGTTCCATAGTAGATCTCTTTCAATTTTGTTGGAGAATATCCTAAGATTCCGATATATCCACGATCATTCATTGTGAGATAGCTTTCAGGAGAAACATCACCAAGTGAATATGTTTCGAATTCACCTGATTCATCGAGTTTGCTGATGAGTTGTCTACTCTCCTCCCAGTGGACAATGAAGATTCCCTGTTCATTCCAGACTACATCAAGTGCCTGTCTATCAAGTTTCTTGGTGATACATTTGAGATGTTTTTCAAGGCCCGGCTTGTCCAACTCATCTTCAAACATGGAAACATCAAGAAGCCATAGGTCCGGTCTAGTTTCAGGAATTGCCTCGACATCTCGTCCTGTTAGTAGAATCTTTTTTCCATCAGGAGAAACTTCACGGACTTTGTAACTCTTAGGAAGCGCTAGTTTAACCAATTTTGCCGATGATAGTGCATCATCTAGAACTTTTGAATCGAGTTCACTTAGAATCGAATCAGGATTAAAGTCAATTTTGAAACATGTTGTGTCATTCTCAAAGAACCTATCAGATTTGACCTGACAGTTTAGGTAGATTGTATTTGTAGAAGGAGAAACAACGTATGAATCAATTGCCAGAGGTTCCTCTAGTAGATGTGTTATTTCAAAAGAAGATGGTATCTCTTTTACTTGTTCTTCTTTGAATGTTTGAACAGACTGACGCTTGCTTGCTAGTGCCCTTTTGCTATGCACATAGAACAATCCTGAAGTTGGAACCTCACTTTCAACATGCTTGAAGTTGCCTATTCTCTCTGGAAACCGGTGCTTTTCACTTGATGATGCAAAGACAAAACCATTCCCAAATACTTCGAAGCTCTGAATGGAATGCGGGTGGAAGGTTACCTGAATTGGTTCTCCTATAAGGTCTTGAAAGACATGAATTTGTAATGTTTCGGAATCTTGAACTGATTTCAGACAACAGATATTGTCACTGTCGAACCACTTTATATTTCGACAATTTGTGAATAACAAATTGGTCTTCTTTGATTCAATGTTGTAGATATAGCCTTCAACATCTAAGGAGTTTTTCTTCAGATTGGGTAAACCTTTGAGAAAAATCACTTTGGTACAGTCAGGTGAAACGTATGGTTTTGGACCAAATAACGGGAGAGCTACAATTTCTCTGACAGTCGGTCGCTTCTTATCTTTCATATCATGCACTCCGAGCTAACACGAGATACTCATGCGCTATGATTATTCAGTAATAAACGACCGCCACAAAGAGAGAACACATTTTGAGGTCGCATGATGTGTTTTTTAACAAAACAGGATTTGAGAATAATATGAGGTCTAGCGCATGGACTTTAAATTCTGTTTAAATTGTGGAAATCCCTTGAAGTCAGCTACTGACCAAGAGTGGGACTTTGAATGTACAAAGTGTCATCAGAAGTACTATAATAATCCAACTCCAGTTGTTGCTGCACTTGTATTCCGTGATGGGAAACTCGTTATTGTGAGTTCAAAGAACAAGAAACTCTGGGGATTGCCTGGTGGATACGTATCAGTTAATGAGAGTCTTGAGGAAGCAGTCATCCGTGAGATATTAGAAGAAACCAATCTAAATGTACGACTCACTGGTTTCCATGCATCGTATTCTATGATCAAGAGAGATCGACACCTCGTGTTTATTGTGTTCACGGCAGAGGTCGAAAGCGGAAATCCAACCGCTGGAGATGATGTGAAAGAACTGAGGATTTTGAATCCAAACGACGCTTACCAGAAATTAACAGGCAAATTCGCAAAGAAAGCTTTGAAGTATTGGATAGAACTACAGTCCTAAACTCTTCTTGAAACGCAGATTTTTTTATGGATTTGCATTTATGTATGGATGAAGATTCTACTGAGGGATTGTAATTGATAGCTGAAATGTCTCCTCATGATCTCCGAGGACTAAAACTCATTGCAGACTTGTGCATTTTAGAGGGAGTTCTACTAGCTGCAACGAGTGTCTTTCTTCTGGCACTTGGTTCCCTCATTGCATTTATACCAATTAGTGCTGGTATTGTAATATTCGCTATGGGGTATTACCTTAACAATCTGAATACAACTGCTTGGTGGATTGTGGTCATACTCAATAGCTTCAACCTTACGGCGGCCTTCATCAGTCCTTTAGTCGGTGGATTGATCTTTCACCTTCCTATCACAGCGACAGATTTCCTTACAATCATAATTAACGGAATTCTGAGTTCTTTCATCGTTGGCTATCTCCTGAGAGGGAAGGTTAGAAGTCTATTCTTTGAAGATACTAGCTGATTAGATTAGACTATTGAGAAATGTCGATTATCACAATTCTTCACTTTCATTTCTACTAGTCAGATAAAATTGAGAATGCTTTTAGCATCCAATATCGATACTGTGTTTATGGTGGCTCAGCACAGAATCACAGAACCTATAGACTTACTTGATGGAAATGGAGAGTTAGCACAACCCGGATATGCTACCCAATTGTTTTGGCGATACGACCGGAATAAGATTAAAGCTGGTTGGCATCGGATAAAGGAATGGGACTACTATTACATTCTGAATGAGAAATATGGAATCACATTTACAATGTCTGACCTTGGTTTTGCAGGGCTTATGGCTGTGGCATGGCTTGACTTTGAAAGAGGTACTTTCACACAAGGAGACACCATCAGATTTCTGACCAAGGGAGGTATGAACTTTCCACCGATGTCCAGTGAAGGAGATGTAGAATACGAAGACAAGAAGTTGAAGCTTGGGTACTATGTAGAACCTGGAACGAGGACCATAAAAGTCGAGTATCCTGAATTCACTAATAGTCTGGGAGAGAAGGGTCTCTCAGGCGAACTAGTTCTTCATCAGGATCCAGACAGGGACACCATGGTAATCGCAACACCATGGCTGAAGAACAAGAAGAAGTTCTATTATAATCAGAAGATTAACTGCATGCCTACAGAGGGAACAATCAGAATTGGTGACACAGAATACGAGTTCTCCCCCGAAAGCAGCTTCGGAGGGCTTGACTGGGGTAGAGGTAACTGGACCTATAGAAATCGTTGGTATTGGGGATCGGCGTCAGGGCTTCTGAATGGGGAATCATTTGGATGGAACATTGGATATGGTTTCAGTGATCGTTCCTCTGCCTCAGAGAACATGATTTTCTACAAAGGGAAAGCACACAAACTGGATGAAGTGACTTTTCACATGGATGTAAATGACTATATGAAGCCCTGGAAGTTCACAAGCAATGATGGCCGGTTTGAGATGGACTTTGAACCGATACTGGACAGATATGGGAAATTCAACCTGCTCATTATCAAGTCGGTACAGCATCAGGTATTTGGTCGATATTCAGGAATAGCGATTTTAGATGATGGTACTGAACTAAAGGTAGACCGCTTTCTCGGTTTTGCTGAGGATGTATATAATCGATGGTGATTCGAAGAGATTGAAGACTTGATAATTAAGCACGTTTTTAGATAACAAGATACATCTTACTGCTATTTTCGTAATAGTACTCGAAGGTTTCTTGATATCACTGGGAAGAAGTAATCCGCGCTTTCAGGGGTGAACATGCGAAGCTTTTCAGATAATGAATGAATCAAATCG
>JBHLPA010000100.1:0-7964 GCA_048939935.1 Promethearchaeota archaeon
ATCCGCTGTGGACCAGAATTCTGGGGGAGACCTGCTTAACTCAACAGCAATACTACGTGGGCCGCTGAACCGGTCAACACCTACCGCAGCTACAACTGGACAGTGATTGATGCAAAGACCACAGTTGATACAGCTCTCAACAGACTTCACTACTTCAAGCTCATGAGGACTGAAGGGAGTGACTTTCTCTTCCCTGAGTGTATGCTTAGCGTATTCGAATGCTTCATTTTCGTCCACCTCAGGACACCTCCTTAATGAAGTCAATTGCATTCTGAGCAGCAGAGAACCCACTCATTGCAGCTATTCCTAGTCCGCTTTTCTCAATGGAATAGTCATATCCCGCTAGAATCGAACCAGCAGCGAACAAATTCGAAGCCCATTCAATACCATCCTCATCAACAGGCCTGAAGTGAGGATCTAATGTGAGACCGCAGGAATTGATGGGATGCCCCTCAGGGCTTATTGCAAAACGGTTTGTATAATGAGAGGGAACAATCCCTTTTGCAGATTGGTAAGCATCTGTGACAGTCATGAGCCCGAATATGGTTTCCCGAATGCCATTTTCATCACCACTCAAACCACCGCCAATGTACTTGCCAGTTGAGAGAATTACCGCCTTTGGTTCAATGTTTACCTCTCGTCGATTGGTTTTTGCTAAAACGTTTGTAACAAGTTTCTCAGTTCGGGCATATGAAAAAGCCTCATGGCCAATTAGTATCCTACCACCTTTCTTTCTATAGACTTTATCCAGGGCGAGTTGTAATCTCAAACCCGGAACTGATGGTGGAAATCCCAATAGCTCGAACACTTCAGCACCTAACTTTTCTTGAATATCCTTTTTGTTACTCAATGCATGTTTTACTCCCAATACAGGAGGAAGAGCGACATGAGTTGCGCCTAATTGTTCAACATGAGGTTTCAATTTTTTAACAAGTTCATCAACAGAAGATTCATGATCCAGATGTCGCGCAAGCTCTATCGAGGACACATTATAGGACTTGCCGAAGGGAACAACCGGGATAGTACAATGTCCGACCTTACGCGGCGGTTTGCCAATTGATATTCTATCCTCAATATAGGTCTTGGCAGCCATTGCGGGATTGAAGTCAACATTACCTTTGAATCCAGCGAAGAGAAGAACGCTCTCCTCTTCCTTCTGGAGACTTTTTGAATACATGGTCTTCTGAATAAGACAGGTTGGTTTTGTTGTACCAAGAATAGTAATTGGAAAGATGTTTCTTTTGAAATCTCCGTACAATGGTGCGACTGTATTCTTGAGATTCTTCTTGAGCCAAGTTGCTGTTTCTCTCACTCTTTCGATTATCTCATAGACCACATTATCTGGTGTAACATTTTCATTATAACCGAGAATACTGTAAGGATGAAGGGGATATAGACCAGCAATAGCAACAAGTCCCTCCTTAGGAGAATTAAAAGGTTCGCCAACTGCTGGGAGATAACCTATGATGTCAATTGCTCCAGATGAATAAGCAGTAGCACTCTGTCCCTTTCGAATGAGTAGTGTTGAGATTCCAGATTCAGCTGCGACGGAACCAGCAACTAAGCCAGCCATTCCTCCGCCTAATATCAGAAGGTCACAACTCAGAGTCATCTATACTCTCTCCTCCCAAGGCTTAGTATCATAATCAACATCCGACTGGTCTAGATTTGCCACACATGCATACATACCCTGAGCTACTTCTTCCTGTGCAAGCTGTTCTCCTCTCATAGATGGACGAATACCTTTCCATCGCTCAGCTCTGAAATCAAGAATGTCAACAAGAAAGTCATCACCCTCGAGACCGAGTTCCTCTGACAGAATTGCAGCAGCTTTGTAGGTACAGAATGTTCCTTGACATGGTCCTGTACCTAATCGTAATCTTCTGCGGAGGTCGTTTAGCGTTTGAGGGAACTCTTCTCTAATTGCATACCGAATCTCGGCTTCTATGACCGGTTCACAGGTGCATACAGATGTCTTCCATTCGGGATGATCTTTTGTCATTTCGAGTATTTTTACCATTTCAGTACCACGTCGTGCCCGCATACGTTCAAGTGTATGCAAATTGATTCCATATTCTGCGGCTAGCTCTTCAATGTCAACATTATCCTCATTGCCTGGAAGAGGTTCTTTGTGAGTTGCGCATTTTGTGGTTACTCCCAATTTATTAGCGATAACATCAGTGACAGCTTCCGCCATATGCCGACACATAACCAACTTTCCGCCAGTGAAGCTGACCATTCCATTTTCATGGTCTATCACCTGATATCCACGAGTGACCTTATCTTCAGGAATATTCCATTCAGGAACAAGGGGTCGTATTCCAGCCATCGTTCTAATTATACGCGCTTCTCGGATCGATGGGATGACAGCTTCTATACTCTGGAGTAGATATTCAATCTCATCAAATGATGCAACCAATGAGTCAGGATCCTCCCATGTATCCAAGGCGGTTGTCCCAAGAAGTGTTGTATTCTCATGTGGGAAGAGGTAAATCCATCTTCCATCAACAGATTTTGCAGTGATTCCTATATTGACAATTCTGCGGTCAAAAATCAAATGAGTGCCTTTATTGGGTCGAATATCAAGCTCCACACCACCGATACGAGCCAATTTGCTAGCCCAAGGTCCAGATGCATTTACAACGAATTTCGTACTAGCGGTCTCAGTTTGACCCGTGATACGATTGTAGAACTTCACACCAGAGATCGTGGATTCAGACTTCTCAAAACCAATGACTTCGCAGTAGGTCCTTATTTCAGCTCCATGATTTCTAGCATCAAGAGCTTGAAGAAGGCAGAAACGAAATGGATCGATGAAAAACTCTTCATAGTAAGCACTGGCTATAACATCAGGATTCACAGTAGGCTCGAGCTCCAAAGTCGCTTCTGGTGTAATCAGTACCATAGAAGGAACATCTCTCTCTTCGGCATTTTCAGCATAAGCGTCGAGATAGTCACTGTCACTAGCAACTAGACTCAGATCAAGAATTGGGGCAATTATTGGACTCTTCATGATTATGTGATGTGCAATCTGGTTCAGGTATACTACCTCTGATGAGCACATCTTCATTATATCAGGTTCGCCTCTATACTTGAGACCGGAGGATATCATTCCAGCACAAGTTCCGACTGTAGCAGATGCAATATCATCTCGTTCCAACAATAGAGTTCGTAGACCCCGCATAGCACAGTCGCGTGCAACAGCTGTGCCAGTACTTCCTCCGCCAATTACTATAACATCATACTCAGAGTCGCCCATGCACATCAATTCCTGAGAGAGACTTCTTTGTTTGAGACGTGGTTAGGAAACCTACGTGCAATACTAAGGTTTCGGATTGAATAACAACCAAGATTACATTAAAAGAAGATTATCGTGGAGGTTGATAGTGATACTACGTTGTCAAGATATGACCTCGGCACCCTTGTAATTGGAAACCATGACGTAAAAAAACTCACACAGGCTCTTAAGATTCCTGACCATCGCTTCGAGGACATTATAGTCCTCGCAAGGACTGCATGGGAGAATAAAGATACTATTAGCGAGTCAATTGAATACATCGCGCAAAATACATCAGGTTCTGAATTAGTACTTGCACTTGTGTTCTTTGGTCGAATTTGGGAGGATTTTCTAAAAGAAGAGGAGTAGACTTCCCGGCACCCTATTTCTAAGTAGGCATATACAGCGATGATAATACTATGAGGTGGCTTCAAGGAGCTTGCCCATCTCTGCATTCATTATCTTGTTAAACACAGTATACTGTGTCTTATAGACTTCTACATTCTCAGGAATTGGTTCTCGTCGTTCTTCGATATGAAACATGTTATCAATAGCTTCTCTGAATCCACCATAGATTCCAGTTCCTACAGTAGCTAAGATTGCGGCACCGATAACTGTTGAATCTCGAACTTTGGGTAGAACAACAAGACGGTCTATGCAGTCTGCTTGTATTTGACGCCAGAGTGGGGAGTTTGAGCCGCCTCCACCTATTCGAAGATCTTTAAACTCGAGATCGAGCATCCCTTCCATCATTTCGAGATACATGGAGATGATGAAACCATTTGCTTCGAGGATGGCTCGTGCAACATGTGCTTTTGTGTGATTGAAACCGAGATTGTAGAGTTGTCCCAAATTATAGGCCATGAATGGAAACATCACAAGTCCATCACTACCTGCAGGAACAGAAGCTGCAGAAGACTCGATTATTTGATAGACATCTTGCTCAGTCTGAGCTGCTAATGCCATCTCTGGTTCACAGTAGTTGTCTCTGTACCATTTGTATGTGAGACCAGTTCCTGGAGTGACTCCTTCTAGAATCCATTTTCCTGGGATTGCGGAGGGATTACAGAACATAACAAAGGGTTCCTCCATGAATTCATCGAGATGAGTTATTACGAAAGTTCCTGTCCCAGTTGTGGCTTCCACTAGACCTGGTTCAACGACACCCATTCCGAGAGCAGAACATTGTTGATCCCCACTACCGAGGATAACAGGGGTTCCCTTTCGGAGGGATGTAGCTTTTGATGCAGCTGAGTTTACTTCGCCGATTACTGTTCCTGAATTCTTGATATCAACTAGTTTATCGATTGGAATCCCAGTCGCTTCACAGAGCTCATTTGACCATTTTAGCGTTTCATGATCGATGGGGCCAAACCTTGCATCAGCAGGAGAGCTTATTAAAGCCCCACAAAGGCGGTTATTGATGAAGGCATCAAGCTGAGGCCACTTGTACACCTTCTTGAAAAAGTCAGGTCGATTCTCAATAAACCACATCATCTTGTTGACACTCTTTCGAGGACCGATCTCTGCAGCCATTTCTTTACTCTTAGCAGTTGATCTATTGTCTACCCAAGTTACTGTAGGAGCCAACGCATTACCATCTTTGTCTATGGGAGTAATTGAATCTCTAGTAGTTGAAACTACCACTCCTACAATTGCATCTGGACCATGCTTGCAGCCTGCGAGAGCTCGCTGCATTGTGTTGGCTGAGGTGCGCCAATAGGTGTCGGCCAATTGTTCATGAATTTTGACATCCCTTGGTTTTGGAGGATATTCCTCGTATGCTTTACTTATTTCCTGACCTTCCTCGTCTACGAGTACTGAGCGTGTGCCTGTTGTTCCAATATCAAAAATCGCAAAGAGTCGGTCACTCATTGAAATCACCAATACTAAATGAATGAACAACAGGGCATATAGGTTGTCCTACCAAGACAGTTATTTGGCATCGAAATTGTGGAGATGTGATGTCTAACTATCCGACGCATATTGAGATTGAACCTAATGTGCATCTCGTACGAGGAGCGAATAATGCTCGTTTCCCAGAAGCAAATACATTGATAGTTGATGATGAGATACTAACTCTTGTTGATGCGGGATCTAATCCAACTCAAGTTTTCTCAACTCTCAAGGATTTAGGTCATAAACCAGAAGATCTGGACCGCGTTGTCCTAACACATTATCATGCAGATCACAAGGGGTATGCGTCATATTTACGGAAAATATCCAATTGTCAAGTTTTGTGTCACCCTTTGTCTAGGGAAGGAGTCGAAAGTTTTCAGACCATGATGAAATACATCGGTATTGAAAAGAATGAGGAAAAACAACAATGGCTTAACTTACTGAATGCCAGATTACCTCATGTGCAAAATGACTACATTGTAGATGAAACCTTTCGTGATGATAAGCCAATAGACTGTGGCGAGGTAGAACTCATTCCTATTCACTCACCGGGCCACACACACGATCACACGTGTTTTGGTATTAACGGAGTTGAAAAGATACTATTAGTCGATATAGACCTCACTGAGTTTGGTCCTTGGTACGGGAATGTAGTAAGTAATCTAGAGGACTTCAAACAGTCTATTGAGCATATACTAGACATAGAACCAAAGATGGGAATAAGTAGCCACCTTCTGGATCCAGTAACGGAGAGTCTTGAAGAGAAACTCAAGAGATATCTGGCATATTTCGAAGAAAGGGATGAAGAAATCCTCAAGCTTATTGCGGATGGATTTGACACTATAGAACAGCTGGCTCGCAGACCAATCATTTATCCCAGAATTCCTCATCCAGTCTATCTCTTATTCGAAAAACTCATGATAGAAAAGCACATTGAACTTCTCATTAAGAAAGACCTTGTAATCCTTGAGGCAGGTCACTTGCAAATCTCAAATGCATAAGTTAGTAGTAAAAATCTGTTTCATTTGTGTTTGAATTCTGGTTTACGTTTCGCAAGGAAAGCAGCCACACCTTCATTCTTATCCTCAGTATCAAAAGTCTGACAGAATGCATCGAGCTCAAAAACAAGATGTTCATCAAGTGGAACTTCCCAGGCTTTTTGTAAGGACTGTTTTGCCAAATCAATCGCAACTCCGGGCATCTGACTTAACTTTCTCGCAAGTGCTAAAACACCTATTCGAAGTTCATCTTGAGAATTGAAGACCTTATTCACAAGTCCAATTCGCAATGCCTCCTCAGCATCTATGAGACCGCCAGTTAAGATGAGTTCCTTCGCAGTTCCAAGACCAACAAGCCTTGCAAGTCTTACTGTTCCCCCATTCCCGGGAATCGTTCCAAGGTTTATCTCTGGAAGACCTAGTTTTGCATTGCTTGATGCATACCGGATGTCACACGCTAATGCTAACTCACACCCTCCGCCAAGAGCATATCCATTGATAGCCGCAATAATGGGCTTAGTCATCAATCTCATATACTCAGCAATATCTCGGCTGGGATCAACAACAGAATGGATGGTTTTGGAGTTTCTTCCCACAAAATCGGTGATATCACTTCCTGAGATGAAGGCTTTTTCACCAGCACCTGTGATTATGACAACCCTGATTGAAGGGTCTCCTTCAGCCCGTTTGAGCAGATTAAGAAGAAGATCTTTGACTGAAAGGTTGAAGGCATTGTATTTCTCTATGCGATTTATTGTAATTGTGGCTATTGCTCCATCTACATCATAGAGAACAACATCCTCCACCATCGTATTTTCACATCCTGAATCACTGAAGCATTTTAGGAAGGCTATAGCAATCCCCAAATTCCCGCTGAAGTTTCAGCAACTCCTCGCGAACCTTATCGAGGCCAAGACGTTCAATGGTTTCAAAGGGTCCTTCCTTATAGTTGGAGCCGAGTTTCATAGCCTTGTCAATATCCTCCTTTGATGCAATCCCAGTATCGAATTCAATCATTGCTTCTCTAAGATATGGCATGATGATTCTAGTGACCAAC
This sequence comes from Promethearchaeota archaeon, assembly GCA_048939935.1. Lineage (GTDB taxonomy): Archaea > Asgardarchaeota > Thorarchaeia > Thorarchaeales > Thorarchaeaceae > SMTZ1-45. The sequence continues at coordinate 7,232 of JBHLPA010000100.1, forward strand.
CAGTCTGGATCTGCACCCTTTGGTTCGTCAAGTGACCGTTTTTGCCCATCTTCATATGCATAGAAACCCTTCCCAGTCTTTCGTCCGAGTCTTCCTTCCTTTACAAATTTCTTGAGTATTTCAGGGACCTTATAGCATTCTCCCAATTCTCTCTCAAGAGTACTCCCGGTACCCAGTGATACATCCAAGCCAACAAAGTCAGCTAGTTCCAATGATCCTATCGGCACACCGAACCTCTCTTTCATGGCTGTATCGATCTCTTCAGCACTTGCTATGCCTTGTTCATAGATTTGGTATATTGCCCTCCCAATCTGCGCTCGGAGTCTGTTGACAATAAATCCTGGGCTATCTATTGCCTTCACGGTGATCTTCCTTTGCCGCTCACCAACTTCCAGGGCAGTCCGAATGGTTTCGTCGTTAGTTTCCTTTCCTATGATTACCTCTAGAAGCTTCATTGCAGGCACAGGAGAGAAATAGTGCATCCCAATCACCTTTTCAGGTCGATTTGTGACCTTTCCAAGCCCAGTAATACTTAGTGAGGAGGTGTTAGAAGCAAGGATTGTGTGCGGCTTTGCAACACTATCAATTTCTTTGAATATCTTCTTCTTGACATCCATGTTCTCAAATACAGCCTCTATAACCAAATCAACATCACTTACTGCTTCCTTCAGATTAGTAGTTGTTACTAACTGACTGGTTATCCTTTCACCATCTTCAGGTGTTAATTTGCCTC
>JBHLPA010000101.1:0-7960 GCA_048939935.1 Promethearchaeota archaeon
CCTAATTACATGGAATAATGCTGGAAAACACAGGCTCCGTTGGGCTGGATTGACCAACTTGATATTGATCTTCGCACTGATTATAGTTGCCACTTTGGACACATTCAGCTGGATTCTGACTCTCCATTCCATATTTCCGGGTGTTGAAACGCCAATAATCAGTTTGGCACTCATCCTTGCAGTGTTCTCGATTTACTCACTTTGGGTCATTCAAAGGAACTTTACAGGACCCAACAGATAAGACGGGTGCTTGAAATGGGCGATAGCGTTCCAACGCTAGATGAACTCATCTCTATCATTCGTGAATTCGTTCGCGAACGAAATTGGGAGCAATACAACAAGCCATCTGCGCTAGCGGTTTCTGCGTCTATTGAGATGGGTGAACTTCTTGAATTGTTCCAATGGAAATCAGATGATGATGTTAGTGAGGCATTAAAGGATAAGAAATTCATATCGCTGCTTGAAGAAGAGATTGCCGATGTCATGGTCTATCTCTTACGTATTTGTGACAAAGCTGGTATTGATCCTGCTAAAGCTGTTGCTGAGAAAATGAGACGTAACTCGGAAAAGTATCCTATCGATGAGTGGCATGGAAAAGCTCCTAGTAAATTCAATCAGTCTTGATGAGTCGGGTGTAAAGGTCTGGTTTTCTATCATGAATTAGGTGATTGCGTTTAGTAATCATCTTGTTATCTGCATCGAGAGGGTTAAGATCTGCAAATGCGATTCCAACTTCCTCATCTGTTAGAGCTGCCAATCTAGATCCATTAGGATTTGTTATTTGCGAATTGCCTGAGAATGTGACCTCTCTCTCTGTACCAATCCGATTAGCTGTCGCAGTAAATATTGAGTTTTCAATGGATCTCGTAATCATTGCGTCCTGACAGTATGGGAGTACAAGATTAGCAGGATGTAGAATGACCTGGGCTCCTTTCAGAGTCAATATTCTGGACACCTCGGGAAATATCCAATCAAAACAGATCATAACGCCAAACTTTGCAGATTTGAATTCTATTACAGGGGGTTCTTCTTCACCTGCTTGAAACCAGTTCCCCTCGTTTAAGAAGAGGTGAATCTTACGATATATAGCAACATGTTCACCTTGTCTGAAAATAGCCGCAGAATTATGAAGTCCCTGAGATGTCTGCTCACATAGGCCCGCAACAACAAGACGATCTTCTCCTGACCAGGCGAGAAGTTCCTGTGAGAATTTTCCATTCGGTATATGTTCCGAACCAGATGTTGCTTCTTCTAGGTTCTCGAATACATACCCCGAATTGCATAGTTCAGGGAGAACAAGAACATCTACTTGTTCTCTATCAGCCTGTTTGAGAATAGCTTTCACTCTTTTGAGATTCTCATGCACATCGGTGAGTAATGGTTCCATCTGACCTACTGCGATTCTCATTTTACACTCACATATCTCTGGCAGAGATAGTGCGCTTTGTGTTCTTCGGTTTGGTATTTAGAAGAGACCATTGTGCATAGCAGTCTGACAGTCACAGCTTGCTTCTTTGGGGATATTTGCTATCATCTCAAAGGTCAACTTCCTGACCCTCTCTACATTCTCAGACATTGTCCTCAGAACCATAGCATGTGTGACGACTTCATCTGCATGGACGTCATAGTCTGTGGGCATTGATATATTGACAAAACAGATACCTGCTTCACGAGCAAGCGCAGCTTCTGGATATGCGGTCATACCAATGACATCCCATCCTTGATTGTGATAGAACATTGATTCAGCTCTTGTTGAGAACCGAGGTCCATTTATGCAGACATAGGTGCCGCCATCATGAACCTTGTAGTTCACCTCAGCCGCTGTGTCAACTGCTACCTTCCGGAGTTCAGGACAGAATGGTTCTGCGAAAGGTAGGTGGGCAATTGTCCCCTCCTCAAAGAACGTATCTTTACGAACTCCGAAGGTCCTATCGAAAAGCTGATCCGCTATCACAAATTCTCCCATTTTGACCTTCTTTGGTTGAAGACTTCCTGTTGCTGCAGGACTGATGATCCGCTTTACACCAAGAGCCTTCATTCCCCAAATGTTTGCCCTGTAGTTGATCATGTGTGGAGCAATTGTATGTCCCCGACCATGTCTGGCAAGAAAGGCAAATGTACGCCCTTTCACCTTTCCAAGAATGAAGCTGTCAGAAGCGGCTCCATATGGAGTGAACACTTTCACTTCGATTGGATTTTCAATAACATCGGAATCATAATTTCCGGAACCACCAAACATCCCAATCTCGATTGGTAGTAGGTTCTGTAGTTCTTCTGTCTGGCTCCTGTCAATCGGAACTGCTGATAGTTTCGTTTCAAACGCCATATACTCTCCTCCTTTCTATTTCATTCTCCATGCCTTATCCAGTGGATATTCTATAACTTCAAGAAAGCCCATGTGCGCCTTTAGCTTTGAGAGTCGATCATCTGAAAGCACGATGTTGTTGTATTCCCGAAGATGCTTCTTTAACTCTTGAGTACTCATTTCTTTCACCTTCTCTCCTTCAAAGATCTTCTTGATTAACGACGTCAAGTCTTCATAGAAATTCCAAGGCCAAATTTCCCATGCCCATGCAATTTCCACTCCGAAATAGTCTGGTACGAATTTTGAGCCAGCAATGTGCATGAGCGTTGCGCTCTTCACTTCACCTGCTCCACACTCCTTCACATGTTCAACTGCCATTGTGAGGCTCTCACCAGTATCTGTTATGTCATCAACAACTAGAACTTGCATCCCCTCAACATCCGCAGTGAGAGGACAAGTCAGTTTAGCCTTACCATCCCTAGTCGCGGTAACACCCCAATGATCAATTTTCACAGAATATAGATTTTTTACACCTAACAGGTCACATGCGATTCTTGCATGAACCCACCCACCTCGTGCAATTCCAACTATTGCGTCTGGTTTCCACCCGGACTCCTTTATCTTATTTGCAGTTTGGTAAGCATAGTTGTATATGTCATCAAAATCAAGCACATAGCATAATGGACCTTTAAGCTCCATAATATTCAGCCACCGAGGTTTCGATTTCTTGCGGACTATGATAAAAAGATGTCCATACATGAATTACTCGTAACAGTAATAGGGGACAGCGAGCTTGTCATCTGTTTGAACCATTATGTTGAAAGAAGAGAAATGTGTAGGTAAAGAACCACGTAAGGTGATAGCCCGAGTGATAAGTCAGGAAGGATATTGCGCTATTGGTCACAAAGTTGGCGATATCATTGAGTTTGACCATTTCGGAGTAAAGGGTGATATTTGCGTTAATGCGCTTTTCACAATGTTGCCCGTGGTGTATGCTATGATGCATAATGCTTACTTTCCCTGGGCTGAAGACCAATGCAAAGAGCTTCATGCATGTCCTGACCCCAAGAATCCAGTTGTCTTCGAACTGGATAGGTCTCAGCCAATGGATCGGAAGGCATCTGGATGAAACTAAAGAATTTCAAGGGAAAGTGAGTCATACTCTCCAGGTTGATACTCAATTCTGATTGAGATTGTGTCATTCATATCGATAGCTATTGGTTTGGGCAGGGGAATGAAGAGTTGCTTCCAACCATCCTCCATATTGAGTAGGATATCATCATAAAGTCTGGATTCAAAAACCCCAATAAACCCATGAATCGTTCCTTTGGAAACCGTTGTGAACTCGAGAGTCGCTTTTACAAATTGATTTTGACTAAGGTCTGAAAGATCGAATGTTGCAAGAGTCTGCATATCTGCCAGGTCCCTTGTTCCATCTGGCGTGGCAGTCTGAATGACTCGCGGAAATTGAAGATCATCAAATAAGAACCGATTCCAGATATCAGGGCACTCTACAGGTACGATGTACACAAAGGCTTCTTGGGGGAGAATAATGCCCTCTGGTTTGAGAACATTCTGTGTAGCATAGTAACTCGCAGGAATCTGTTGTTCCACTAACAACATCGATGAGAGCATTTCACAAAGTACGACGTCTGCTCTCTTCTTGGGTATAAAATCATGGAAATCTCCTTCAAAGAACTCAATGATATTTTCTACACCATTCATTCTGGCTGCTTGAGTTGCATACTGAATTGACTCTGGATTTACCTCAATAGCAGTTACTTTAGCCGCTCCCGCTTTAGCAGCAAGTATAGCGAGAATCCCTGTTCCTGTCCCCATATCAACAACATAGTCACCATTCTTCACAACCATGTCAATGGCTCGCTTAAACTTCTCCAAACGAGACCTTTGACCAAGAAGACTTGCCACATGAAGCATGGCGAACGGAGTGGCATATTTTTGGGATTTCATCGATTTTTGCCATATCAAATCTTACTTATAATACAGATGCCAGCAATCCATAGCCAAGCAAGTATGGTTTAGAATCAAATCTCATTGAGAGGGCTCGAATCAAAGTGTCTGAAGATATCATCAGTCTGGCAATGGTCGCTCTAGAAGAAGGACGACCTCTTGATGCAATTAAAGCACTAGAGCCAATTGTAGAAGAAGATGATGAGAATGTCGATGCACTAGTCTGTCTCGGTATGGCTTATGTTCAAGCTGAACTAGCTGAAGAAGCAGTCAGAGTCTTACAACAAGCAGAAGATCTTGTTGAACAACACTGTGTTATTGATCTCTTCTTGGGCAGAGCGCTTTGGGCACTGGGCAAGATTGAACTTGCGGAAGAGAAAATCCGCGAAGCTCATAGGCTTGATAATTCTGAACCCGAAGTCTGGCTTGACCTAGCTCGTATTCTTTACAGAAAGAATCAGTATAAAGAGGCACTCTTCTACCTTGAAGAGGCAACAGATCTGTTCCCTGAAGAACTAGGTCTACTTGGTCTTTACGCCCTGACTCTTTATCGATTAGGTGATTATACTGCTGCTACAGAAGAATGGGCAAAGGTCCACAGACTGAGTCCTCAGCTAATGGCTGCTGTTTCAAATTACGCCTATCTTCTCCTCATTCAGGGAAGAATCTTCGAGGCTGCACCCTTTGTAGGGCATGCCAGCATAGTCGATGCTGATGATTATCGTGCTCAGATTCTTCTCGGTGAACTGCGATTTCAATCAGGCGAACATGATGGTGCAAAAGAGTGTTTCCAGAAAGTTGTGATGGACGACCCTGGTAATATTGAAGCATTATCAAGACTCTCTGTTCTTGCGCATCTTGCACGTGAGGATGAAGAGTCAGAGTATTACCTCAAGCGAGCAGAAGCCGAGCTTGGAAGAGATCCTGAATCCTGGAGGGGTTTGTGTGGGATATATCCGCTACTTGGGATGACTAAGAAATATATTGAGTGCTTGATCCGATGGACCAAGGATGATCCTGGCGCAGCTGCACCATGGGTTGCATTGGCCCATGAATATGATAAACAGGGAAAATTAGAGTATGCCCGAAATGCATGGCGAGTCGTGTTCGAATTGCGTGGATATGTTAAGATTCGATGCAGAAAGTGTGGGACAGAAACTCGTCTTCCATATAATGAAACAAATGGATTTGATGTCTACCAAGCAGTCGTTTGTCAAGACTGTGGTGCGCGGATTAACATGCCAAATGGACTAGCCCTCACATGAAGAGCTGTTAACGATGGAAGAGAGAAGATATCCTCAATTTCCAATTCCCGGTGTTGGTGCAATCGTTGTCGGACCTAAGGGGATTCTTTTAGCAAGACGTGACAAGCCTCCTAGAACAGGTTTCTGGAGCTTCCCCGGTGGTGGAGTTGAGGTTGGTGAGACCCAGGAGGAAGCAGTCGTCCGTGAGGTTGCAGAGGAAACCGGAGTGACCTGTGAGGTAGTGGAGTTCGTCACAACTTTTGATTTGATCATGAAAGACTCCTCTGGTGGGATTGAGTTTCATTTCCTTCTGAATTATTACCTTGCAGATGCACTTACTGAACATACCAGACCTGAATTTGATGGTGGAGAGGTGGGGTGGTTTCATCCGGATAAACTTCCCGGAGATATGGCTGACCAAAAACTCATCGATATACTTCTTTCAGTGCGTAAGAGAATACTGGAGTTAATGAATGCAAAATAAGACACCTGTATTATGTAGCGATATATCATACATTTCGGTTGCCACGAAATATAAAAGCCAACGAATTATCTCTATTTAATTAGTCTTTCAGACCTTAGGAAGTGTAGAAATACAATGTTTAGAACAATAATGGCTTTACTAGTCTGTTTAGTGACTGCCGTCATCATCGGGGCTTTCCAAATAGTTGGCCTCGACATCTCAGCAATTCAGGCTATCGTTGGTAGCTCTAATATCACTGGCGAGCTGGCGGCTAAAGGTGCACTCCTCTTTGGAGGATTGCTATTTCCTTACACCTTAGCAACAGCATCAACTCCGGTCTACTCACCATTGGTAGCACTTGGTGTTGCTGGTTTCATTGCTGGTCTTATCTCTAAGAGCGGTGTTAGGATGCTCTTTGTTTCAATAATTGCTATGGTCCTTTTCTTCTTGGGTTATTACGTGCTTACACTCGGTCTAGCCCCATCAAGCATCAATGATATGCTAATGATTGCAAGAAACATGGCTATAGATATCGGTGTAGCCTTTGGTCTACTCTTTATACCCGGCATTATTGGCGCATCACTGACATCTGAGGACTATTAGTTCTCCAGAGTTAAACTGGGGGCTGAATGCCCCCTATGACCTTTTTTTATTTTCCAAGCTTCTCTGCTAGCTTACTCGATGTAAGATCCAAAAACTCACCAAGGTGTGACTTTTGGATGAATGCTCCTGCAGCCATGGGATGACCACCAGCTTCAGCAATTAGAGTATCATTGTGCTTGTTGAGAATGTCTGCTACTTCAACAAAGACCTCTTTGAGATTCACACCTCTCTTCACCAATCTCCTATGGGCACGACCAGACAACTTGGCTAAGGGACTGTCCTCTGTTGTATTTGTACTAACTCCGATAACTGGTCGATCCGTAGGAATAATCATTGAGCCTTGGGCCATTCCGATTACAATACCGATGATAGTATCTGGAGTTTTCGGGTCATTAACAACATACATACCTGGTCTCTCTTCATAACCGTCTTCCTCCAAACGTCTAAGTGCTTCTGCTAGATTTGACCTATGTTGGTGAAGAAGGGTTTTTCCTTGTGCAAATGCATCAGAGTCCCTCATACACACTCTCACACCCACTTCGGGTTTTCTATTTCTCCCACAGGCGTTCAATAGGGTTGAGAATTCCTTTGCACTGCGCATCTCCGACTTTGGGGGTCGATGTGTGAGAACGATTGTGTCTCCGATTATCCCTTGGGCTATTCTTGGATCCGGGTAATGTTCCAAAACTACTTGGATGATTCCCTGAATCGCTCGTTGTTTTTCTTCTGGTTCAAGATCAACCCACACTCTCCATTCATCACTAGATTTCAAATCAATGTCTAGGTCCTGGAAAAATGCATAACACGCATCCTCAGCTCCTGTCAGACCTGGAAGATATGGATCAGTCGCATATTTGAGGAGCAATGCTAATGGTCGAGTGTGGATGCCAAAGAAGGTCAGGTCTCTCATCACTTCAAGATAACCAAAATCAATACCTAGTTCTACTATCTCTTTGTTCAGCCCTACAAAACCTCTACCATAGTAATCTTGGAGGTCTCCTGTTGCCCCTACAATCGCAAGTTCTGAGAGATCAATATTGTTCTGGGAAACCTGAAAAGCAAGTAGAAAGGCTAATCCTGCTCCTGAGATGTCATAACTGCCACTCATCCCATGTTGATGTGGATTTATTTCAGTCAATTTTGTTTTGTTGATCGTTTCTGCCAATTCTTTCGGAGGGAGATGATGATCTAGAACTATGACCGTGTTTACTTCTTCACTGTCCAAGATATACTCCTTTACTAGAGATATTTGTCCAGACCCAAAGTCACTGAATATCACTACTTCCGGTCTATAATCACGAATATCTTCAGCAATCTGGACTATCGTTTCTGAGTTAATCTGATGTATATTCTTCCATTTGTACTCCTTACCCT
>JBHLPA010000102.1:0-7929 GCA_048939935.1 Promethearchaeota archaeon
ATTCGGTTGGAAGTTTGAACTCCAAACTATTACGACCTAGTATCTTCATCCCTGGTGGCTGATGTGTAAAATCATCAGCCACTATCATCTTGGCTATCATATCTACATCCACGTGATCAGGCTTTACTTGGAGGGAGTCCCAGGACCCTTGGAATCGACGATCCAGCATGTCCACAAACAGCACACTGTTCAAGCGATCAGTAAACTTGCTTAAGACTGAAAGTCCTTCCATCTCGTAGTTCAATTCGTTATTAATCACAGCACTCTCAATGTCAGCAATCTTCTTTGATAGGACCTTCATGTAGTTATCAATCTTGAAAGGGTCGACAACACCCTTCTCCCAACTTAAGACACAAACGTGAGATCCAACTCCTCCCTCTATCCCACCAGCTACGACAAGTTGTTCAGGTAAGATATCGGGTCCAGGACTTCTATCTAGATCCCATTCTATTGAAAGCAATTCTAAGCCCTCAGATGACATCAGTGTATCACGTATGTTGAAAATCAAGGGGACAATGTTCATAGAAACAGTTTCTGAATGCTGTTCCAACATACTACCGACGCCAATAGCGCTTCCAATTGGGTAACCAAGACCAGTTGATGACCCTAGGACTGACGCTGAAGCCATCCGAATGGCCTCCACAGTGCTTGGTGCAAGTTCATCTCTTTGACCGGACATAGTAAGATGCTCCTTGATGAACGTGTATCTCACTAAATGTATGAAAACAATAGCGGCATCTTTTGAATCTAGCTCGGGCAGCTATCTTATCCGACTCCAAACCCCATTTCCAAGGTTTCTTACCAATCCTGCTTCCCTCAAACCTTCTAAAACAACATGGATAGTTGTTGTGAGAAGTGTATCATAGCTTTGCGGAATTGGCACACTTCGTGTCTGCGTTATGTCAAAGACAAATTGTTCAAGGTCAGCCTCATCTCTGGCGCTTAACAAGGTGAGTATCGTATCTTGAAAGTGGACTACACCATCCCTCACTTCTTCAAACTGAAGCTGTGCATCAGCAAAAAGATGCGGTGTATCATGAGCAGGAAAGATATAGTCAGCTCCGAGTTTGGAGAGAATTCCCAGAGCTGTCAGTTTTGCAACAATACTACCAGTTTTGTCAACATAGAACTTGCGAGGGTCATTAGGAAAATTGTTCACTTCATCCCCTGAAAATAGGGCCTTTCGTTCTGTATCATAGAATACACAGTGACCTGCTGAGTGTCCACCTGTGTGAATCACTCTAATGGTGCTGTTTCCAACTGAGATATTCTCTCCATGACTGAGTAATCCATCCGCTTCTATTCCTCTATAATTGACCCTAAGAGGACCTTTATCCAACTTCATTGAAAATCTTTCAGCACGGTCCATAATAAGGCGTTCATTAAGAAATTTGGCTGGTTTCTCGAGGAGTTCCAAGTCATCCTTGTGAATCATCACTGGAGCATTCGTGATCTTCTTTAGTCGACCTGCACCTGCAGAATGGTCAGGATGGCCGTGTGTACAAAGAATACCTACAATGTCAGTCTTTGGATCAAGGCCTAACTTCTTTATAGTCTTCTCAATTCCATCGCCAGGATCTCCAGCTGTTCCAGGATCGATTATTAAAACCTCATTTTCGTCTACAATGATGTAACTCGCTATAAATCCAAATTCACCAGCGAATTTACCTCTCACAGCATGAATTCCAGGAATAATCTCAGTTGATGCCATTGGTCTAGATGTTGGGTCCCCTCCAACACTTATGATAATATCGTCTATGTGTAGACACGAACAGCAAATACTAAATCAAACAACATTAAGTGAAAACTCCTCTGAGGTCGTTTAATGAAAGGGGCATACACACTCATCATCCAAGTAGAGCAACCAGTCAAGGTTGAAATAAAATCACTTGGAGAGGTGCGATTTGAGTCGGGATTGTGGGTCTATGTAGGTTCAGCAATGGGGGAGAGTTCAACCAGTCTTGAGCATCGAATACACAGACATTTCCGCATTGAGAAGACCATCTATTGGCACATCGATTATCTTCTTGATGCAGATACAAAGCTCTTGGAAGCGATATGGGCGGAAAGCATGAAACCTGTAGAATGTGATATTGCTCAATCACTCGAAAATCATGAGAAATATTCTCCTGGACCAAGAGGTTTCGGATCTTCTGATTGCAGGAAGAATTGTGTTGCACATATCTTCCATTACAATGGTGATACCTCGATTCAAGATAGTATTATCCAAGTCTTTCATAATTCAGGGCTTCAACCTTTCACGACAAAAGATGGACTTTTGTGATATGAAATTCCTTAGCAGCAAGTATTAAATGTCCCCATAATCCAATTGTCATACTAAGGAGGAACCCTAGAGTGCCAGATTGGAGGAGCATCTTTCAAGAACTCAAAACAACAGGTCAAACATTTACCGTGTATTTGCGGTATCAGCAGAAAGACTCACTTGCGAAAGTGCCTAATGTCAAAGTCCAAGAAGTGTATGATGATCACGTGAGATTGGAAAATCCTAGCGGGTACGGAGTTCTTGGATACGAAGACATTCTCTATGTATCGATACCTAGACAATCAGCGATAAGACCTGAGCAATAAGTGACTAAATTTAGCACCTACGGCCAAGGTTTAATTGGCTAAATCGGGGTTCTTACATCTAGACTACAATATCAGCTGGTGTCAATTGCAGTGTCATCACTAGTATATATCCCAATTGAAAACGAACGTGTGCTTAGTCAACATTCAGAGTATATCGTGACTAACTATCGGTGGATTCAGTTTGATAGAGGTTCACGAACCAGTGCAAGTTTGCCTTTACACATGATAAAAGAATACAAGTTAACAACTAACTCTGCGATGTGTAAAGTTGTCAATGGAATTGTCAATCTAATGGGAGCGATGCCAAGAAAAGAGGAACTTCGAGCTGCCCTTGGGCTTCGCGAGTACGATGAACTTCGTGCAGGTCAGCAGAGGAAAATCTGCGAGGTTAGTGGTGTACCATTCGTTCATCCAGACCATCCCTACAATCGATGGATCTCTATCGGATTCCATAGACCATTTTCCAGACACTTCTATCAGACCTTTGCATGGTTGAAAGGTGAAGAGGTCTTTACATATCATCCAAACTGCTTCATTCTCACAAACTATCGTTTGTATCAGTACGATACTAGAGCCAAAAAGATGTTCATCTTTCCACTTCATATGGTAGAAACATTTGAAGCCAGAAGGAACGAACTCAAACTGAAAGCAACCTCAGGCAAGTTCAAAATAAGAGGGGGAGTCCCGAGACAAGACCACCTTCTCAGTGTCTGGCAAACTAGAGCATGGAGTTCTATTTCAAAAGAGCATCTTGATTGGTTGGTCAGACCTTTCAGCTACATCACACCGCACCATCCGCTTTCACAATATTCTATCAGCGATTCTGCAACCGTGACTCCAACCCCGATGGCTCAGGAAACTACTCAAGACATGCAGGTAGCAGCAGGAAGCGGGGGAGCTGGAACTGTCTTTGTAAAACCAGTGATTAAAGACAAGTGCATGAACTGCTCTGCTCCAATGTCTTGGGAGCAAATCGATTGGGTAGGACCTGATCAGTACGCGTGCCCCGCTTGTGGTCACCCTCACCGGGTCGATTATGTAAGAATGTGAAACTCGTTAGGAGTGGGCTTTAGTCCACTCCAATGAGAGTCTTTTAATTGTCTTTTCAGTTGGAAGACCAGTTTCTAAGTCCCAGCCTCTAAGCCTATAGTAATCATCAAGCATCGGATCCAGATTTACTGTCTGTCCTTTTCCTGGACCCTCAGGCATAGGATCCTTTGTAAATCTGTCAGGTAGAGTGTCATCTTTTCGAGTAATGCCCTCGCGGGCATTGAAAAGTCGTTTCAGAGTAACCTGACGCTCTGCAATTTCTATCAGGTTCTCCACCTTGCCAAAATGCTTCTCACCTGTTGCTAATGGAAGCATCTCAGCAAAGTCTTCCATCCAGAATATCGGGGGCCATGAAACTGAATACCAGCATACAATCAATGTATCTCTGATACAATACGAATTCTCACTTTCAAAAACAGCAGTTGCTTTGTATTTCTCAGTATAGGGGTCAATAATCTCAGGTAGCTTATCTGCACCCCAACGCTTTGCGGCAACATCTTCATAGCCTAATTGATCAACTACAACAAGACTCCGGAGATGGTCAGCGCCACGCGCAGCTGTTGCATGGCCAAGTCCAATGCTCCGATGCGTACGACCATCCTGACCGGAAACCTCCATACCTTTGACATGGATTGCATATCTCTCCGATCCTTTTCCAATTGATTTTGAAGCTCTCTTACTTCCCTCAGCCAGAAGGTCCCCGAATTCTTCACGCTCGGCAATCATCTCTAGTAGATGGATTATTTGCTCTGAATTACTCCATTCTAGTTTAAGACCCTTGGTGTCTTTTTCTGTTATGAGACCGTTCTCAAAAGCTTCGATTGCGAACCCAATTGTTGCACCAGCTGATATAATGTCCATTCCGTATCTGTTACAAATTTGGTTAGCTTTCAAAGCCGTTGCATAATCATCAATTCCTAGTGAACTTCCAAATGCCATCAATCCCTCGTATTCAGGACCTTCTTCTAGTGTTCCAGCAAATGGGCCTGTACGGACATAGTTCACTTTCTTGCATCCAAGACTGCAACCAAAACATGCTCTGTCAGAAATTGTGAATCTCGGTCTGATGTAATCCCCAGTTAGTTTTTCATATCCAGAAAAGACACCAGTACGATGGTTATAGGTCGGTAACTCACCTATCTCCTGTTTGACTGCTGTTAAGACCCAAGTACCCCATTTTCCCATCTCCTTTGCCTGAGGATTAGTCCGCACACGTGCATGCGCCTTTTTTGCCAAGTCGAAGAAAGCTTCATAATCATAGACATCAACACCACCATGACCTCTAATTGCTATTGCCTTGACATTCTTTGAGCCCAGGACAGCACCCATTCCTGTACGTCCAGCAGCTCGAGCATGATTGACCATCACTGAAGCAAAGCGAACCAATCTTTCTCCAGCAGGACCAATAGCTGCAACTTGTGTGTCTGGATCATGATGGTCTTTCTTGATGTTGATTGTAGTCAGGTCAGTGGTTGTTCCCCAGTGGTCCGATGCGTCACATAGCTCAATGTAATCATCTTCAATGTGAATGTAGACTGGACGCTCGGCTTTTCCTTCAACCACAAGCATATCATATCCAGCATACTTTAGCTCAGGGCCGAGGAAACCTCCAACATGACTTTCCCCCCAAATTCCAGTCAGAGGAGCTTTAGAGATGAATACTGTACGTCCACTCATTGGCCACATTGTACCAGTGATTGGACCTGTTCCAACTATCAGTTTATTTTGTTGACTGAGTGGGTCCGTACTTGCAGGTACTTCTTCAAAAAGAAGCTTCACACCAAACCCATCTCCACCGATGTAATCCTTTATCCATTCCTTTGGGAGAGTGTCCACTTTGAACTCATTATCTGTCAAATTGACTCTCAGGATTTTTCCTTTGTATCCACCAGCAGTCACTTTACTCAGCTCCGCTGGACTCCTGAGCAGTTCGTTCAATCTCTCGTAGATAACCCGAGATTTTACTATGCCTATCAATTGATGGTGCAACAGCAACGTCGGAGTATGTGATAGCTCCAGTAGGACACGCTTTTGCACACTCAGGATCCCCGCCACAATGGTCGCATTTGATTATCCTCATTTTTGCTGTATCAAGTAGAATCACACCATTCACACAGGCACCAACACAGGACTTGCATAGGATGCATTTGTCTTCATCGAGGAAGGTCATCTTCGTAATTGGGTCTCTGCGAATTGCATAGACAGGACAAATATCAACGCAGGGTGCAGTTTCACATGGACCACATACATTCGGCATATCGATTCCAAGATCATCGTACTTGACAATTTTAAGTCTAGCAAGACTAGGCTGAAATCGACCTTCATTCTTTGCAGTACATGCAAGTTCACATATTCGACAACCAGTGCATTTTGTGAAATCAACTACTAGATGTGATGGCAGTAAAACCACCTCGATGTCTTGTCATTCTAACAATTCTACACTAAAATGCTTCGGACTATCTATACGGTTTATTAGGAGTGAAGTATTACGAACGAATAGGTGGAATAAGATGTCAGAAGAAGAAACAGCTGAAGCTGACACGGGGAAGAAAAGGAAAAAGAAGACCGACTATTGCGAAGTCGAGTTTGAGATTGGCAATATCGAGTTCGAAGCAAAAGGACGAAGTATTGTTGTTGAACGCATGTTTAGAATGCTTCTTGAGAAGATTGAGGAGGGCAAGCTTGTAGCTGAGTTCAAGTTACAAGACCTCGATGAGGAGGAGGAAGAGGAAGAAGAGGAAACTTCAGCACCACTTGAACCACTCGACGAACCTGAGGTTCCAGAGCCTCCTTCAATGGAAGAAGAGGCAACACTAGATCCTCCACCAGAGTGGGACAGCTTAGAAACTGAAGAACCAGATGTTTCAGATGCAGAACGTGAAGAGCTAGGAATAGAGTAGTTTTGTGTGGGTTTATTCCATCTCTACTACCCAACCGTATGAATCTTCTCGTTCTCCTGATTGAATACCAACCAGGTCATCGAAGAGTCGTTGAGTCAACTCCCCAGTTTTTCCATCTGCAACTTGATAGGGAGTGTCTTTATACCAAAGAGATCCTACAGGGGCAATTATCGCTGCAGTGCCACAACCAAATATTTCCTGCACCTTACCAGATGCGACACCTTCTATAATCTCATCAATAGAGACCATTCTCTCCTTGGGAGTCAAGCCATAATCTTTGACAAGAGTGAGTACGGAGTCTCGTGTGACCCCTGGTAGTATCGAACCTCCCAAGGGGGGTGTTGTTATCTCATCATCAAATCTCACAAACAGATTCATTGTTCCTACTTCTTCAATCCACTTCCTTTCCAGAGCATCCAACCATAGAACCTGAGAATATCCGACTTTTGCGGCATCAGTACCAGCCAGTAGACTTGCTGCATAATTGCCACTTGCTTTTGCTGAACCAGTCCCACCCTTTACAGCTCTGACATATCTGTCACTCACAAATATCTTCACAGGAGCAAATCCTTCCTTGAAATAGGGGCCTACGGGGCTCAGAATGACATAGTAGAGATAGTCCTGTGATGGACGAACTCCCAGTTTAGGTTCGGTGGCAATCATTGTTGGTCGAATATAGAGAGAACTTCCAGGTACTTCGGGAATCCATTCAGAATCAATCTTCAGAAGTTCCTTCAATGAGTTCAGGGCAAAATCATTATCTATAGTAGGCATCACCATTCGTTCTGCTGAGGCATTTAGACGCTTGAAGTTCATCTCAGGTCTGAAAAGAAGAACTCTCTTACCTCTTCGATATGCCTTCATTCCTTCAAAAATGCCTTGACCATAATGAAGACACAAAGCGGCAGGACTGAGGGAAAGTGGACCATAAGGATGAATCTTCATATCGCCCCAAGTGCCATTCCTGAACTGCATTGAGAACATATGGTCAGAAAAGATGGTCCCAAAAGACACTTGGAGAACATCTTTTGGTTTTTCTTTTCGTTCAGCCTTGGGAACTAAATCGATTTCGATATTCATTCTCAAGCACAACAATTCATGACTGTACACTTCCACCTCTTAAGCCGATAGGTTTGGTGATAACATGTTTAAGTACCGATTTAGGCATCTTAGAAACTTTGTTAAGTCAACCAATATCAGGTGAATACACTCAAGGAGTAATCATCAATGAGCCATCATGAGGGATTGCCAACAGAAGATGCATTCTATGTAGATCCAAAGGAGATGCTCTCTCAGTATAGTGTTGAATGGGTTTCACTCCGGAAATCGTATGATGCGGTTAAGAAGCAACTTCTTGATGTCCAAGAAGAACTCACTCGTATTGATCGGA
>JBHLPA010000001.1:0-31077 GCA_048939935.1 Promethearchaeota archaeon
TAGTAACCGATCCACCATATGGGAGAGCCAGCTCGACAAGGGGGGCCTATGCTGTTGAGCTTGTTGAAGCCCTTTTTGAGAGAGTTAGTTCAATTCTTACTCGGAGAGATGGAAGTATATGTATATGTGGCAGCAGCGAAATGAGTATTCAAGATATAGCGAGCGACATGGGACTTATCGTTGAACGGGCTCACCAAATCAAGGTTCATAGTGGATTAATCAGAGAAGTACTAACACTTGGGATTCAGTGATTGATAATTTTCCCATCTTTTGTTGGGGGAGTAAACCAGTCAACAAACTCTTCGAATTCTTGCTCTGAGTCAAAAACAACGACCATCTCGATACTGCCAAGAGGAGGGAGTTCCTGATTGTCATCAATTATTCGTAATTTCTTAACAAAGGCAGACTGTTTATCAAAATGGAGTGATGCCGATGTTCCATTCCAATTTGCTTCTAATCGTTTTCTGACTGCATCTATGATCCTTGTTTCGTGGATTGTCTGACGGACAAGGCTGACAGAGTCCCGATTCGTGTAGGTCACTACAATTTCAGGTTTATTATCATCAGTTGAAAAATCTGTTCTACCCAGAAGATTCTCAATAGCAATTCCAACCTTCTTGACATCTTCTGTGGGATTTACTGGACATGTGATGAGGACTTCCATCTCAAGTCAGCCTCTTCACTAATTCCTTAGATTGCTCTTGAAATTCAGCAAGAGTACCTTCATTTACAATCATTATGTCACTTAGTGCGATTACTCCTCCCAGACCCACTGAAATCTCTCGGATATCACGTTCTCTAAAGACCTCCCAACTTGGAGGAGCATCTTCACGATTTCGTTCAACCAGTCGTTTGTACCGTTCTTTTGGAGATGTATGAACACAGACAATTGTAACAGAGTCAGCACAACCATCAAAAACTTCGACTTCAGCAATACTTCTACATCCTTCAATTACAACAAGATTGGAATCTGATGCTTTCAACTCCTCTATACAGAAGGATGCTACTGCTCCAGGACCGTTCTTTTCCCGAAGTTCCAACATGACTTTCTTTGTATTCTCGGGATTAGGATCAAGACCACGTCGGAGGGTTTCATTCCGTATCACATCTCCCATCACAATAACTGGTATGCCGACATCATGAAATGTTTGTGCTATACCACTTTTCCCTGCGCCCGGCATACCGGTAACAATCACCAGTTTCATTGTTCCCACCAGAAACCTCTTCCCTTCGTCTTATGATAGTCCTTTAAGAATTCCCTTAGAACCAACAGCGTCAGTGTAATATTGTGGATTTGACATAATTAACATCAATGGAAGTGTCTAATGTGAGTACTGATGTCAGAGCTTTCCTGAGTATAGAGATTGAAGACCAAACACTATTGTCGCGAATCAAAGATATTCAGCAGAAATTGGATCAGACCGCCGCCAAGATGAAGATAGTCAAAAGCGAGAATATACATTATACCGTGCGTTTCTTTGGCGATACTCCATTAACAAAGCTGGACCAAATCAAGATGCGTCTTGACAAGATGGACTTTAATCAATTTGAGATTGAAGTTGGAGGGATTGGGGCATTTCCAAACAGAAGACGACCCAGAATCATTTGGGTCGGAGTGACTAATAATGCATCTAAAGCTGTGCAAATCAAGAGTGAGATTGATTCTTTGTTAGTGGATATTGGCTATCAGCCTGAGAAGAGAAAATACACCCCTCATGCGACTATTGCACGAGTTCGGTATGTCAAGGATTCAAGACGTATTACAGACAACTTGGAGCACCTAACTGATGAAGTGATAGGGAAAATGATTGTCACAAAGATTACAATGATGAAAAGCACCCTCACTCCGTCAGGTCCAATATATGAATCTCTCTGGAAAATTGGGGGCATATGATGAGTAAAATGGTGGGCCGGGGGAGACGTGTTCCGACTAGGAAAATCCCATGTCGTTTGAACTCCCGATCTCTTGCATTCTGTGACTTGAGGCGTGAATTCCTCGGTCGCCCCAAGCAAGAATCATACCAAGCTAGACTACCGACCCTTGTTACATGAAACTCGGGATGTGTTCATGACTGCAGTTTTCGTGTCGTGTATTGAAGATAAACATTACCACTCGGTGAAGCCTTCTCAGTTCTTTAGAACATGTGTTCTAAGTATTTTATGAAATTGTATCAAAGATTCAGACTTATCAGTATCTTCACCATTCTAATCAGGACCATAGTGAAACGGAGAATGTCTGGAAATGGTCACTGATTTAGTATACCATGATGTCTTTGTTGAACATGTGATGTCTCGTAGTCATCCTGAGAGCCCAGAACGACTGAGAAGTGCAATGAATTCAATCAAAACCGCAGGTCTGTTGGACGGACAAAAAGTGAATCTATTGACCCCCACGAAAGCTCTTCTGGATGAAGTATATCTAATCCATGGCAAGGCGTATCTTGAAGGGATTAAAGAGAAATCAGAAAGGGGAGGCGGAATCTACACTATGGATACATCTGTCAATTCATACACGTATGATGCTGCCCTCTTTGCCGCAGGGGGAGGAATTAACGCAGTTGATAGAATCATGCAAGGGGAATCTGAGAATGCGTTTGTGTTGTGTAGGCCTCCTGGTCATCATGCAGAATACGAACGAGCATTTGGTTTCTGTTTTATTAATAATATAGCAGTAGCGGCTAAACATCTATTGGAAAAAAAAAATGTAAAACGTGTAATGATCGTAGATTATGATGCACATCATGGAAATGGGACACAACGAAGCTTCTATTCTTCAAAGGATGTACTCTATGCAGGATTGCATCAAGACGGAAGGACACTTTTCCCTGGTTCGGGATTTGTAGACGAAACAGGGACAGGCGAGGGTGAGGGTTATACTGTCAATTTGGCAATGTACCCTGGTGCCGGTGATTTGTCCTATTCTAATGCATTTTCAAAAGTACTAGAGCCTATTGCTGAGTCATATAGTCCAGATTTCATACTGGTTTCTGTGGGTTATGATAGTCATTTCATGGACCCTTTAACAAACCTCGGACTTACCACATCGGGATTTGCCATGATGAATTCTAGACTGAAACAGATGGCTAATACATATTCGGATGGAAGATTAGCATGCTTTCTTGAGGGGGGCTACAATCTCGAAGTTATGGGAATGTGCTCATTGAATCTTCTTGAAGAATTATCGGGAGATCATGTCACAATTTTTAATGACAAGTACAAAGAGAGTGATACAGCTAGTCAATACACGGAGAAGTTGATTGAAAGAATAATTGATGATTCTCCTCTGTTGTAAATCTATACACCGAAATCTTCCAACAAGGTTTGCATTGAGTCAATATCATCACCATCATCATCAAAGTGTTCGGTATCATTTAGAGCTATTTTTACATCTATGCCCAACTGTTTCTTGATTGATTGTGCGATAGATGTGCCAATGGTTGGAATCCTTGCTAGTTCTTCCACTGGGACTTTGTATAAGTCAGGTAAATTCACGAGATTATGGTTGTGTAATATTCTACCTCTTACTCGTCCAACTCCCTTGAGACTTACAAGTTCCAAAATATCTGACTTTACTCCATAGCGAAGACGTGATCTAAGATTATGAAGAAATGGACTGTGACTGGTCGAATTGGTAATTCTAGAAATCTCAGACGCGGCATATGTCAACCATTCTGCTGATTGTACAAATCGATGAACATCACCCATGCCAACGTTATATCTCTCAGTGATATCCTTCTCTGTTTTCTCAGAGATCCAGTCCTGGAGCAAAACTGCTGTTTTTATTTGAGCCAGAAAATCTGCATAAGCACGAGGGTTTTCCTCTATTGGGGGTTCAACCATGAGTTCGTCAAGAGAATCTTCGAGCGCTACCTCATACTCCTCAACCTCAGAACTTGTGACATATGTCAGTGGTTGATCCGGTGAGTGGCAAATCAAATGAAGAATACCAATCATGGTATGACCCTTTGTTTTTGATAGGACATCACGAAAGAGGATAGCTGTGTAAGGGTCAATGTATAGTTGGGATGCTCTCCTACCAAGTGGAGTAGCTGTGTAGTGACCATCGGAACCTGTTTCTATAAGATCTCCTTCTTCGAGAAAACCTAGAGCTGAGGATACATGTTGATTGATCTCCCATTGATCAAACTGATGTGAAAAGAATGTCCCTGCGATTAGAAGGTCAATCTCCTCACGATCTCTAGTCATTTCAGCTGCTATTGAGGCTAGAAGATGTGAACGAACAGCACGCGGTGATGCCAATTTGGAAGTGATTTCTTCAGGTTCAGAGAGCGTATAGTTATCGATAAGAAAATCATGTTCTGGTTCTGTCCGTGCGATGAGAACAGCCTCTCCATATTTATCATATTTTGGTCTACCTGCTCGACCAGCCATTTGTTTGTATTCGAGAACGGGGATTGGATAGCTTCCACGTTCTGGTTCATAGCGTCTGTAATCACGAATAATTACACGTCTAGAGGGGAGATTCACACCTGCTGCTAATGTTGGAGTCGCAATAATCACTTTCAATAGATTTTCCTTGAAGTAGTCTTCAACAAGAGACCGTTCTTGATTGTCAAGTCCTGCATGATGAAAGGCGGCACCATTTGCAATCAACCGAGCTAGAGTTTTAGAAGCCTCAGGTGCAGAAGGAGTCTTTCCAATCCTAGTAGCACCTTTTGCAAGTTGGTGCATAGTATCATCAGAGATATATCTACGCAGAAAGGGAGCAATCTTTTTTGCAACGGCGACTGTTGATCGACGACTTGAAACAAATACAAGGACTTGGCCGTCTTCATCAAGAGTGTCACAAACTACATCTGCTAGTTCATTCTTCCGTGTTCTCTTGATTCGCCGATGTTTGCTTTTCCCATCACTATAGAAACTGATTCTTCCGTCTAAATAGACACCTTCACTTAGAGGCACCGGTCTCCAGGTGTCTTTTACAAGTTCAGCATCAAGCCACTCAGCAATCTGATTAGCATTGGAGATTGTCGCACTTAGAGCAACAACTTGAATGTCTTTTTTGATTTGGGTGAGTTTTGCTAGTACCATCTCAAGTGTAGGACCTCTTTTTGAATCATTAATGAGATGGATTTCATCAGCAACAACAATTCCAACATCATTGATCCATTCAGCTCTGTGACGGACCAACGAGTCAGCTCGTTCAGTAGTTACGATTATGATATCAGCATCACGTAAGCTTCTTCCTGGAGAGTCGTAGTCACCAACCGACATGGAGGTGGTGATACCCAAAGACTCGTATCTCTTGAATTCTGTATACTTTTCGCGGGCTAGTGATTTTAATGGAACAAGATAGAGTGCCTTACCTCGGCCATCAAGGATTGCTTTTAACATACAGATCTCTGCTACCAATGTTTTACCTGAACTGGTAGGTATCGCAAGAACCAAGTTCTTTCCATCGAGAACACCTGTTTTGAATGCACTAATCTGTGGTGGAAAAAGATCTGATATACCCTGAGACTGGAGATGTGTGATTATTCGTCTGTTGATGTCCAGCTCTTTCAGTCGAATATTGTTCATCTCCGCAGTATACTAATGGTGTAGATTGATACATCTAGCTCTGAGAGTGTCTGATTTTGCCTTCTCGAGGACTGTATAGTATTCCTTCAGCAAGGAGTTTCTCAATGACCTCTTCTGCGCGTTCACGAGGAAGTCCCATTGATACAGCACGTTGAATCAGTGCATCTCTGTTCACAGTTGATGTTCCTTCAGACTCCATATCACGGATAGCTTTAATGATGATATCTGAGGAACTTCGTTGTGATGCACTCATCTTAGAAACAAGACGATCAATATCGATTTTCCCAGTTATTCTATCAAGTGCTACCATTCGTAAGGACTCTTCCATAAGTCGAACAGCAGCTTGCGCGTCTTCTTTACTGACTTTAGATCTTAATGCCATTCGGGCTCTTGCCTCTGATAGGCGAACAAGTGATTCTAGTTGACGTGCTGTGATTGGAACTGGAGAGGCACCTCCCTCAGCACTCTTCCTTAGGTCTACATAGAAATTCTCAATCACTTCTGCAGCTTCTGGAGTCAGTTGAGGAATGACATAGCGATTTGAATATCCAATGTATTTTTTCAAGAAGTCAGGGGGGATTGTAGGAGCTGCAGTCTGTCCTTGAAACTTCTTCATTTGATGCATGTCAAGAATGAATTGTGCGAGCTCACGGTCTCTTGTTGCCTCTGGAGTGTCAACTAAAATCCAAATTAGGTCAAATCTTGATAGAATTGTAAACGGTAATCGGATATTGTCTTGAACAGATAGTGATGATTCGTAACGACCCAATGTAGGATTTGCGGCTGCAAGGATTGATGTCCTTGCATTCAGTGTAGCAACAATACCAGCCTTTGCAATACTGACCGTATGTTGTTCCATAGCTTCATGGATAGCAGTTCGGTCGTTAGGATCCATTTTATCAAACTCATCTATGCACGCGATTCCTTGATCAGACAAGACTAGAGCTCCAGCCTCTAGAGTCATTGCACCGGATTCAGTATCATGGACTACAGCTGCTGTGAGTCCGGCTGCTGTGGTCCCTTTGCCAGAAGTGTAGAGTCCTCTTGCAGCTAGACCGGCAACAAATTTGAGAATCTGGCTTTTTCCTGTTCCAGGATCCCCAATCATTAGTATGTTGGATTTTCCCCTGAGTCGTGTTCCATCAGGGAGTGTCTTTCCGACACCGCCGAAAAGCAAGAGTGCAATAGACTCTTTGATGCTGTCATGCCCCTGAATGGATGGGGCAATGGAAGCATAAATTCGTTCGTGGACATATTGGTCCTCAGCTAGCTCCTTTATCGCTTTTTCATCTTCTTCGGAAATCTCAAGCTGTTCGTACTCTTTCTCGGATATTTCTACTCCATTCGCTTCAATAAAAACATTGAATGTTGCTAGCTTTCCACCTCTACGAGAGAAATCAGGAGATGTTTGAAGAGTTCCTGTTACTTTGACCAATTCCCCGGGTCTAGATATATCGACGATATCACCCTCCAGAATTACATCAACTGACCGTGGCATTTGACCTGGTGGTAGTTCTTCTGGTGACTCTTGAATTCTTACCTTTTGCCAGTCTCTGAACTGAGATTTTTGTGGAATCAAACGCACAGGTGTCTTCTTAGTACAAACTGGACACAATGCAGGTTCTGTATATCTTCCTTCTTCTTGGATCTGCGGTATTTCTGTCTGACAAATTCGACAACGAAACATAGCTTGAACTAGAAGAGGCTTTACAACACTAGCTCTCATCATTATGCCACTGATATGTATCAGCTTTCCAATATGTCGTGATCGGAGTGCACGTAATGCAATGTGTTCAGGATAGTTTACAAAACGTGTCTTCATAAGACTAGTATCAACACTGTTGACATAGTCCGGATCTTCAACGCGGAGTACTGAAACTAATGCATTATCTGACATTTCTAGAAATTTCTGAGGATCTTCAGCTGCCAAAGCCATAAACACATTATCGAAGCTTGTTAAGTCTTGGAAATCTATGGTGAGAGACACCTCATCATTGATTGACATCTGTTGAACTCTTGACCAATATATGAGAGTCCCTTGTTCATCTTTGTATGTTCTTAGGAACTCCTCAAATCTTTCTTGTTCGTCATACTCGGACATCTTTACTAGCCTCGATACAGTTGTTATTCTGGGCCATAATCATTGGTCGATTTTCAACTTCTTGTTCTTCTTGTTTTGTATTTAAGGGCACTATTACTCATTGCTTATTCCAAAATGTTTTGGCGCCATCCAGAGAGTAAATCAATCAGCTCTTCACAAAGCCACCGTTCTTCATAAGCCATCTGTTTCCGCTTCTCCTGATATGCACCGGATTTGGCTACACGAAGTATTTTAGACAATCGAGTTTCTACTAGAAAAGGAACCATACGTTGTAGTTTTTCAATCTCATCGTATCTTCTAGGATCTATTGATGTTCTATCACTTTGCAGTCGAAGTACCTTTCTACTGAGTGCTGTATAGAGAAATGGTTGAAATGTCTGAAGCTTGTGAGGTTGTTTTTCTTCAGCTCTGTATAGATTCTGGAGTCTTCTTAGTGAGTCGTATGCATCTTCGGGTGCAATATCCACTATGTCTTGTTTCAAGAGCTGTTCGATCATCCAATTTGGTAGGCTGGTTCGGTCTCCTTTTTTGAAAGGACCCATTTTATTTCCGCCTACAGTAATTTCAGGGAGTTGTTTTTGAAAGATGCATTCTCGAGTTTCATTCAGAAATAACATCTCAAACCGATTCATCTCATCTTTTGCTTCACTACATATCTTCATGAAATCCCACACATCATTTTAGGTTGGCTGAGATAAAGCCCTTACTCTGTGGTAGCGAGTTAGAGTGATTAATCCTACGTTTCATTCATCTTGAGTATCAGTCTTGCCAGAGAATCTTTTAAGGCATCGAGAAGATTCGTAGTTGAATCAGGATGAAATGACTGACTATCATGTCTTAATATGGATGGGAACCAAAGATGGAGCTTGACTTGTGGACTGAGAAATATCGACCTCCCACATTAGGTGAGATTATTGGGCAGGAATCGTTGATTGAGAGTCTCAAAAAGTTTGTAGAAACTAGAACTGTGCCTCATTGTCTATTTGCAGGACCACCGGGAACTAGTAAAACTACTGCAGCGACTGCAATGGCTAGGGACCTCTTTGGGGATTCATTTGAAAGAAACTTCATGGAGCTTAATGCTAGCGACGAAAGAGGAATTGATGTCGTAAGAAATCAGATTAAGAACTTTGCAAGAACTATACCATCAGGTAATGCACCATTCAAGATACTTGTTCTTGATGAGGCAGACCATCTCACGGCAGATGCTCAACATGCCTTAAGGCGTACTATGGAGTCCTACGCAGCATCCTGTCGGATGGTATTGATCTGTAATTATTCTAGTAGGATTATTCCACCTATTCAATCAAGATGCGCGATATTCCGTTTTTCACGACTCAGTGATGATGATATTTCAAGCAGACTCAAGTATATCGCCAAGAAAGAAGGTGTTAGTCTATTTGCTACTGGAAATGAGGCAATTCTGTATCTTGCTGAGGGTGATATGAGAGCTGCCATCAACCTTCTTCAGGCATCAGCCTCAACAGGTCAGAAAATTACTGATGAGATAGTTTATTCAATCGCTGGAAAAGCAAATCCTGAAACAGTTAGGAAAATGATTGTAGATGCTCAAGGTGGAAAATATATGGAATCACTTGAGAGTCTTAGAAATTTGATGTATCAGCAAGGTGTTTCACCTGTGGATTTAGTGAGACAATTACATCGTGAGATTGAGGGTCTTGAACTTGACAATAGAAAACGAATGGATATTCTAGATCAAACTGCTGAAATCGAGTTTCGGGTGGGAGAAGGAGCCAATGGTGAGATACAACTTTCATCCTTACTTGCTCGTCTGGGATTGGGTAGTGATTCTGAATGAAGGGTGAGGAACTCCCATGGCCAGAGAAGCATCGTCCAAAGGCACTGGATGGTCTTGTCGGAAACCAAGAATCTATTCAGGCACTTAAAAGCTGGGTTGAATCGTGGCTGTCAAGAATTCCTAAAAAGAGAGCAGCTCTTCTCATTGGACCACCAGGAACAGGTAAGACTGCATCTGTAGGTGTTCTAGCAAATGAGCTTGACATGGAACTTGTTGAGTTCAATTCGAGTGACAAAAGGAACAAGGACAGTATTGAAACGTTAGTTTGGCGAGCTGCATCGCAACAGACACTTGATGGTAGACCTAGACTCATTTTGTTAGATGAAGTAGATGGTCTCTCAGGAACCAGTGATAGAGGTGGTGTTGGTGCAATCTTGAAGGTGATTAAAGATGCACTGCACCCAATAGTAATGACTGCAAATGACCCTGATAGTCCCCGATTAAAAGACTTGATGAAAGTGTGCCAAGTCTTTACTTTTGAACTCATAGAGGATGAAGATGTGAAGAAAGTATTGAAACACGTAATGTCTGAAAATGATGCAAAAATTTCAGCTGAAACTCTTGAAGAGATTGTTGAAGGGTCTGGTGGAGACCTTCGTGCTGCAATTGCAGATCTTGAGTTTCAGGCACGAAGCGGTTTTACATCCTCAGTTATTGGACCAGCTGGTAGAGACTCGAAAAAGGGGACAACTGAAACCCTACGACACCTGTTTGCTTCAGTTGACTCGAAGATGGCGAGAAAAGCTCTATCTGAATCTGAGTTAAATCATGATGAACTAGTCTTGTGGCTCGAAGAAAATCTCCATCTTCATCTTGTATCACCAAAAGAATTGGATGAGGGATTTGAACAGTTATCGTTGGCAGATGTTTCGCTTGGGAGAATTATGAGGAATCAGAATTGGAAACTTCTCGCATATGTCTATGATTTTTTGGCAATAGGAGTAGCTATGAGTCGTTCTGAAACGCCTTTTCGTCGTGTTAAATACTCTCAACCTTCTTGGCCACTCCTAGTTTGGCAAGGAAACAGGAAACGGGATAAACAATCTGAGATTATAGCTGCTCTGTCAGCGATAACAGATGTTTCGGGAAGTAGGGTTCGGCAAACGCACCTAGATACTATACATGAGATTGTAAGAATCAATCCGAAGAGTGTGAACAATTTTTCTGCTTGGCTGAAGGTGGAGAGGTCTTCATTGGTTCAAAAAAGTAGTCGATGAGATTGTTTATTGTTCTTAATGAATGTCTATATTGTTCAAATTGATCATTTAGCTTATTTTGAATAATCCGAATTGCATACTTACTTTTCTTCATCCTTATTGGAATAACTGTTTCAATAAGCACAAGATTCTCCGGGGGAGCCGGTTGGATACCACTTGAAAGAACATTCCTTCCTTGGAGAATATCACTGATTAGTTCAGATTTGATTCGTTCACGTCCAATTTCGGTAAGCAATGTGACCATTTTACGAACAAGTTTCCAAAGAAATCTAGTCCCGAAGATATCTAGATAGATTGTGTCGTTATAATTATGAATTGATATATTCAGAAGTGTCGTTGTATTGGTAGTGTTTCGACCAGTATCAGGCTTTGATATTAGACTAAAATCCTTAGATCCTATCAAAAGAGGGATTGCTTGTTTAACAGCATTGATGTTCAGGTTTGTCCAAGATTCATCGAGATAATATCGATAATGCCTCATTAGCACATCATAACGAGGAACGAATGTGGGTGGTGATTCTGCATAAGCCCATAATATGATGTCATCTGGGAGATAACGATTGATTTTATCAATACTGAATTGAAAATCTGTGGTAATCATAACCAGTTGGCCTATACTGTGAACACCTTTGTCTGTTCTACCAGATAGCTGGACTGTTTGAGTGGAGTGGGGTTCACCACTCCATTTTGAGAGAGCTTTAATCAGCTCGCCTTGTACTGTGATTAAACTCGGTTGGTATTGGGATCCGTGATAGTGGTCCCCAAGATAGAATAAGCGAGCGAGATAGCCTGTCATGTCATGAAAACCTCATCATGACTCCCAGAGATTGAATAGACTTCTTAGTGAGCGAGCTCTAAGGTCTTCAATCTTATATCGATAAATCTTGATTCTTCCAAACTTTTTTTCTTCTATGAGACCTGATTTTAGGAGCACTTCAAGATGGGATTTGGTTGAGCTATGATTAAGATCAACTCTTCTACAGAGCTCTGAGATGTTCAGCTCATTTGATGCAGCAAGTTCCTTGAGTATCTTTATTCTACCACGTGACGAAAATATGTCCTCAATAGCAACTTTAGGTGAGCTTTCAGCGTCCATTTATTTTCTCATAGCCTCCTTTGATGTGTCAAGTAATCCAGTAAGAAATTGTTCTAACATTTCAGATGGGACATCAGAGAACCCAATAAGAGTGGTTTGACCTCTTTGTCCTGAACCAGATTTCTTTGTATCTAATATGCCGTGAGAGTGAAGATCTTGCACCCATTCCCAAATTTGTGTATGTGCCCTTGGTTCTTCATAGTACTCCTCACACACTGAACGGTACATTTCTTCAACTTCACCTATTGTGACATAGGCACTACGAATCTCTCGAAGCTGTCGCGCAGCTGCCAACAACAAAAGCTTATGTTGTATGGGCAATGTCACAAAGATTTCCTTTCTAAGTTCAGGATGAGTGTCTGCTTTTGCACGACGTACATAATCAGGTATTACGATATCAGCCTGATCACTATCTGCAGCTTTACCTGCTCGCCAAAGGAGTTCAATCGCATAGCGTGCATCACCATGTTCTGCAGCTATATCACAGATGACTTGGATTGTTTCATCCATCACCGTATTCTTCTCAAAAGCCATGTCTACACGGTCTCGAAGGATATCTGTTAGAGCTTCATAGTTATATTTTGGAAATCGGAGTATATTACGCTGTAGTGTGCTACGAGTACTAGAATCGAGGATATCATCATCAAGGGGAATCTCCCTACCTATCCCTATGATTGAAAGTCTTTGAGTTGCATTCAATCTATCATCCATGAGTCTTGTGAGGTCGTAAAGGATGTCAGCACCTCTTTGTCTGATGAAGTAATCAAGTTCATCGAGAATCAGGAGCAAATATTGATCTTCTTCATCAAGCACCTCAACTAGCATCTGTAGAAGTTCATCAGGAGAGTGTCCTCTTCTTGGAAACTTTGGTTTGAATTCTCGTAATGCTCGAAGAAATACTAGATATTCAGTTTTGTTTACACGACAATTTATGTGAATGCTATGAAGTCGGATATTTCGTCTTTTTGCAGCCTGAATCATTTGCTCAGAAAATCGTTTTGCGACCGCTGTTTTCCCAGTCCCAACAGACCCTTCAATGATAAATCTGTGACTTGTTCTTCCTGGTGAACTAATCAGGGTTTTGAAACTTTGAACGAGTTTCCTCATCTCAGATTGTCTATGGGGTAGATTTTCTGGTACATAGTCGATAGATAGGAACTGTTCAGATTTGAATATACTCCGTCTACTGAGTTCATCTTCAACATAGTCATGAGGCATGGAAGTCCGAGAGCTATTCCGCTTATGGACCTTAAAAGCATTTGCGGAGTATACGATTAAATGTATAACAAAAGGGGAGGTTACCGAAAGTAATGGCGAGCTCCTAACTCAAGATCCATATCATCGTCATTTCTGACTCATAGGGGTCATAGCAATCATCGCTCGCCATGGACCTATCTGTTTATTCTCCCTTAAACCTGACGAAAAGCAATGGTGCGACCGCCGGGATTTGAACCCGGCTTGGAAGCTTGGGAGGCTTCCGTCCTAACCAGGCTAGACCACGGTCGCTTTGGAACTCACCAAGTCAAATTTGATAAAAGACTATCGGCATTCTGGTACTGCTGCAAGAGTATGCTTATCTTGAACGTGTTGAACAACGAAAACTTGGAGTAGTAGCTATGTCTGCTAAATATCAAACAATCAAGTTCTGGCAGGGAAACCAAGCTTGTGCAGAAGCCGCGATTGCTGCAGGTTGTAGATTCTTTGCAGGTTATCCCATCACACCAGCCTCGGAGATTGCAGAGATTATGTCAGCCAAGCTTCCAAAGGTGGGAGGTGTATATCTTCAGATGGAAGATGAAATCGCAGCGATTTCAGCAGTGATTGGTAGCTCATGGGGTGGTGTTTTATCGATGACTGCGACTTCTGGTCCGGGATTCAGTTTGATGCAAGAGAATGTAGGGTATGCCATTATGACTGAAACTCCTTGTGTCATAGTCGATGTTCAAAGAGCCGGACCCAGCACCGGACAGGCTACGAAAGCAGCTCAGGGAGACTTCATGCAGACGAGATGGGGAACTCATGGCGATCATGAGAGTGTTGTTCTTGCTCCGAACTCAGCTCAGGAAACCTACGAGCTGACATTGAAGTCATTTGAACTCTCTGAGAGATTAAGGCATCCAGTCATTCTGTTGTCAGATGAGATTGTAGCACACTCAAGGGAAAAAGTCATTGTTGATGAACACAAAGACGTATCTGTGAAGCGACGATACACTGTGAGGGGCGACAAGCCGTTTGGAGAGGTGGACAAAGAAGGGCATGCACTGATGCCTAGATTTGGTGATGGCCAGAATTTACTCATAACTGGATCAACTCACAATGAGTTGGGATTTCGAAAAACTGCTGATCCGGAAGTCCACAATGAGTTAGTTCGGAGATTGTCTAGGAAGATTATGGATGCCCATGATATACTAGAAGATTACGAGATTTCAGGTCCTGAAACCGCTGCATGGGGCGTTATTTCTTATGGTTCAACATCAAGGTCAATAGAAGAATTGATGGAAACTATTGATGAACCAGCAATCCGATCTTTAAGGTTAAGAACTCTATGGCCATTCCCTGATGATGCGATAAGAGAGTTTGCTAAATCAGTTGATAATCTATTGGTTCCTGAGCTTAGTCTTGGCCAGTTATCAAGAGAAGTAAGCAGAGTTGTAAGTGGGATAGTGGATATTGTTTCCTTGAATAAGATTGGAGGAGGTCGTATGATCGAACCTGAAGAGATATTTCGCGCAATCAAGAAGTCTTGAGTTTCTTCAGTAGTTGATGGTATAACTAGTTCGTTCGTATTTGATACTACTATAGAGAGATTCGTTCGCATCCATACTTTTACCATAGTTGAGTAGTTAGTTGCCAAGTAGTATGGACTATTGATTACAAAAGTGATGTTGTGAAACCCAGGAGAAATCCACATTGGGAGAGAAATGGTTTGTGTATTATTTACAATGATACTACCAGTGACTGCGAAAGGTGTAGTAATATCATCACAAAATACAGATAGATTGACTGAAGAAACAGATTGATTGTTATCATCTAGAAGTGTTAGATTGAAGTCTAGTGATTCTCCATAATATGAAGTGTCAATGTCCACATCGGTATTTATTATTCCAATGACTGTGAGATTGATTTTTGGAGTTATTGGAAATTTGTAGTATTCGCTAACCGGGAAAAGATTCACAATATGTTGTCCTATGGATATGTTGTGCCAGATGGGAATTACCATGGAACTTGAGTCATTGATTTGAACATCAATAACATGTGAGAATTGTAATGATTCATCTATGAATCGTAATTGTATTGATTGATTCCAATCGAGGTATGAATCAATGGAAAAATCAATTGTAGCATTACTCCCTCTTGTTGCATCCATAGAGGAGGAAGTAGCTGAGAAAACCAGAGAATTTGCTAGTACGTTCACAATGACTGATGTTTCAGCAGCTTGGTATTGTGAGTTGGTTGCAGTAATATTGATTTGATATGTTCCAGGACTTGTATTGAAAGGAACTGTGTTTGAATATTGTCCATTTCCCAGATTTGTAAATGTCCCTGAACCGAAGCTTGATGTCCAATAAACACTACTATCATCTATAGGACTTGAAAATATGTCCCTGTGTTCTACTGTTATTTCAGCCTGTTCAATGTAGCTAGCATCAGGCGATTGACAAAAGACTGATCCAGGCGACGAAACTATGGACAGGCTTGATGACGCAGGAAGAACCATGACTTCAAACGAATTTGCGAAAGAAAGGAAGTCTTCATTTCCATCGCTGGAAACAGTGAGATTGTATACACCGGGAGGACCAAGTGTTTCACTCCAGTTAAGATAGGCTATTCCTTCTGAAGTTGTTGTTTTGTTGGTTTCTAAAACTGTTTGTGAGTTTGAGTCTTCAACATGGAGAACAATTGATTCATTCGAATAGACAACATTGTTGTTGTGGATACTAGCAATCTTCAGTGGGATGGATGTGTTTAACCCATATTCTACTGAGAGTGAAGTCAGTGGGATTGTGATGAGATGCCCCCTATTGATTGTGACTTCGATATTGTCACCTGCACTTTGAGAAACCGTGTCGAATATTTCAACAGAAAACAGAGCAAATGCCTGTACTCCAGAAGTCCCAGGTGAGGTATGCTCTGGCAAGATTGTATATGATGAGTTCAAGTAACGGACCAATGGAGAAGGGGAGATGAAATATTCATCTGCATAAGAAGGACCAAGATCTGTTACAACTGCAAATGAAACATAGCACCATCCATCGTTGCTGAAATCAGCAATGAGTTTTGTCACCATACCAATCGTTTCCCCAACTTCGTAAACCAGTTTGTCTGTTTCAAAGTACTGAAAATCAAAATAGAAAGCTGAAACTGGGATGGCAATGCATGCGATACAGATTAGTGATATGGGGAGTAGTGCTTTTACTTTTCGATTCACCTTTCTACACCAGAAACCTGTCTTTTCTATTCCTAAAAAACAGCACATGGGTTCAACGGTAGGTTTAATTCACAGTGACATGCCATCAACCACAGACTGTACATGGTATAGGTGTATCATCGATGGTAATTCGGCTAAAAACTGCTGTCATTAATTCTGTTGAGGAAACTGAAACTAGAAGATTGAAACTGTTAAAGGTGTCTGCCAAAAAAGATGGTGCAACGCTTACATTGGAATTGCCTGATGCATTATGTGACGCGTTGAATACTAATGATTCTATCACTGTAGTTGTTGATTCAAAGCCAATTGCGAAAGGTGAACAAGCCAAACTCTATGTTGAAAGTGGTGTTTTCAAGAAACTTGAGAAGAATGGTTTAGAAGTGATTGGATCAGTGGGAGGACTACGCTTGGTATTCACACTAACAAGGCCTACTCCAAGTCAAAGCAAGATTTTCGACTCTGAGAAGTTCTTTTTGGCAATTATGTGAATAAGTATACAAATATGATTACTTTCGGTCATCTCTCATTCTGACTGGACTGGTAATGCCTGTTTAAGGTGCGTAAGAGTCCATTTGAATAGATTAGTTTTCTCTGTGAGTGTATAACAAGTATCTGAAACTTAGTTAGGAATGATTGTATACACTCATAATGGGTGTGGTTTTTGACTGATGGAACATGTGAATCTCGTTTAACGAATTCAAAATCGTGTCCTGACTGCGGTGGTTTTTTGGTTACCAGTCAAGGACATATTGTGTGTGCTGAATGTGGACTAGTACTCTCAAGAGAGTACGTCTTGCCAACGTATCAGATGGGAGAACGTCCCAGTGGTGATTCTCCTGATGCAAGCATGTATGTGTCTTTGGGAAATCGAATGCATATTGTTGATGGGCTTGGTAGTTACATAGGCTTTCACAAAGATCGATATTTTCAGGATTATCAAGGACATGCACTTTCTGGTAGAATGCAAAAGAAGTTCAAGCGTCTCAAGACAATATATAGTACCAGAATTAGAATTGGAAAGAATGAGGCAAAGTATAGAGCTCTGCGGACCCTGAATCATGTATCAAAACTTCTTATGATTAATGAACAGGTTCGTGATCGAACTGCCTATCTATACAAGAAAGTGGTGAATGAAACTGCAGGTAATATTAGCAATAACATACTATTGATAGCAGTCTGTCTTCTTATGGCTGTGAGAGAATTCAAAGATGAGGCCCCAATAACACTTGATGAAATAGCTGATGTGTTTGAGAAATGTGGACATCGAGTCAATGTACGGGCAATCGTACGAGAAGCATTGAGACTCAAGTCACTCACAGGTTACTCACCGGAGATACGAAAACCAGAGGACTATGTTCCAAGAGTGATTTCAATGTTGATGAATAATTCAAAGGTGGTCAGTAAAGTGCAAGCACGTGGTTGGGATTTGAAGGATTTTGAGAATGCTCTTAGAAACAAGATACTGGAAGTTCTCAAGATGATACCAGCTTCAAAGCGAGGAGGAAGGAACCCGTTCATATTCACTGTTTCTGCAGCATATGCAAGTGATAGATTGATAGCTATGGAACACAGAAGACGAGCTGTTCTGACTCAGAAACTTGCGTCTGCTGCAACAGAAGTAGCTGAGTACAGTATTAGAGACCACTTTGGGATGATGAAGAAAATCATTGAGGTGTCTCCAGCAACTATCCAATGATTTGGTCAATTCGTCTAGGAGGTTATCTAGCAATTTTCTGAATAGGAAATTGGAAAGAGGTGACTAGGTGAACGCAAAAATCCATGTGGTTCGTTGTCCCAGTGGACGTTGTGAAAAATGTCCTCAGAGAAAGGACAGTGGTTGCCAAAAACTCATGCATATCAATGAGCTAAAGGATATGAAGTCACAGGTGCTGTTGGTTGAACCCGAGAGAGGACTTCTTCATTTCTGTGAAGCAGGCAGTTTGAAACAATCTGAACCTTCGTGGATTACTGAGGGATGGGAAAGTGTATTCATTGGTACTGATAGTGATTTGGTCCAAGAAGTGAATGACATAATTACTTTGTATAAAGTCGGACCTTATTTGTCTATATTCATGCTTGATGAGTATAAACAGGTAACATACAATGCAGTCCCGATAGTAAGAACAGCTCTGGAACATTCACTTGTTGTCGATTTGATTCAAAAGTCAGTGCAGTTTAGTGATAAGTCATGTTGTGTAAGAGGAGATTATAATCAGAAGCTGAAACAGGACATTGATGATATCTCAAGGCATATTATGAATTCGATACCTGAGATGAATGAGAATACAAGAATCAGGCTCTCGGAAATTATTGCGTATCGTCGGAGCATCCTTGGAAAGATTATGCCAATAATTCTTGATGACTCAGTAGAGGAGATATACTTAGACCGACCTTATGCCCCCATTTATTTCGACCATCGGGAGAATGGTAGATGTGTCACTTCAATTTCATTCCAAGATGATGAAGTTCCAAATATAGTCACATTGATTCGATCTGAAAGTAATCTTCACTTGGATCGAAGTAATCCATCTCTTAAGATGGATTTCCAAATTGAGGATGCAGTTTTACGGTTTTCTGCAAGCATGCCGCCGCTTAGTCCCGATGGATTAAGCCTTGAGATACGTAGAGCTAGAAACAGTCCATTCACAATCAAAAACTTGATTGATAACGAAACACTGACTCCCGAAGCGGCGGCAGTTTTGCTTTTCGCAGTTTCTTGTAGATTCAATATCACTATTACCGGGGGTCCTGGGACTGGAAAGACAACCTTGTTGAACGCGTTGGATATGACAACCCCAAATTGGTGGCGAAAAATCTACATTGAGGATGCGATTGAGAGTAGAGATCAGGCGGCACATCATCAAGTTCGTTTTAGAGTAGATCCAATGGATGAGTTGTCAATGAAGTTTAGTAAAAGTGAGGAAATCATAAAATGTCTTCATAGATCACCAGATTATCTCATCCTTGGCGAAATTCAAACAGCTGAGCATAGTAGAGCATTATTTCAAGCAATAACAGCTGGTCTCCGTACTATCCAGACCTGTCATAGTGGATCAGCTGCAAGTCTTATTTCTAGGTGGAAACTTGGGCATGGTATACAGGATGATAATCTTGCTTTGATGGATGTTATTGTTACCCTCGACAGACCGAAGCCAGGCGAGTCAAAACGTAGAGTAAGTGAGATTATTGAAATACGAAGAAGAGAAGTAAATGGATTATTAGAATTCAACGGGTTGAATGTGATATATGATAGTAAGCTAGGAGTAGTCAGCAACTGGGCGAATGATGGAGCATTTATGTCACGTGCAAGAGAATCTGGAGTTGAAAGCCATATTCCTGCTTTAAAGAACTTGATTCAGAATATTTGCCAAGACAATTATAAATCAAATCTTGGGATGCTAAGTGAACTGATGTGGTCATACGGACATCCTATGTTGTATACTTGATAGGAGTAGTTCGAAACGCTCTTTTTGGGGGCTTTAAAAGGTGTCAGATAAACATGAGTTCAAGGTGAATGTCTTTGAAAAAGGATGATGGTCTTATTCGTAATGAGAGAGGAGGTCCTTTGGTGGAAGAAAGTCTTCTCCTTGGTCTTGCAGTGGTAACTGTTTCGATTGTAATAGCAGTCATCCTTCAAGCTACAGGATGGGCACAGGATGTTGTAAATGGACTTTTGCAACTCCTGCAAGATAGCTGGAGTAGTCTAACTCAATTGTTTGGTACACCTTGACATCTAATCCTTATTTTGGGGAAAGGCTTATTTGTGAATGTCCTGACGACCCCTCTCGCGCTCCGGACTGGCTTTCGTTTACGGCTCCGGTAGAACATAGTATGTTTCTATACAATGATACCGATTGTAGTCCGGCCCAGCATGGGGGACTCTCGATCCCCCGACCCGGGTTCAAATCCCGGCCGGAGCACCATTTCTAATTTTCATCCAACAAGGTATTTTCGTCGTAGAAATGGTACTATTGAGAGCCCAACAGATATAATGAGGATCACTACTAGACCCGTAATACCCACTCCTTCTAATGACATGATATCAGATGATGAGATTTCAATTAAGAATGAGCCACTGGTCGCTTGGACTGATTCTAAATCTTCAGAATCGTATGACAAGAAATGGTTTCCAATTGTAGCAGGAATTTTGAGATGAAGTATGATAATTCCTCCTTCTTTGCTTTCAACTGTATCAATAGAATCTAACCAATTGAAACTCACAGTGATTCCCTGTGGGGTTGATCCATTGAGGGCTGTAATTGTTATATGAACTGATAGTTCACGAAGTGGGGAGACTATTTCGTAGAAATCTAGCTCAAGTCGTATGGGCATTTTATGAGTGACATAGAGACTGTAGTCTAATTTGGTTGCAAGCTCAAAGAGTGTGTTATTTCCACTATATGATATAGAGATGTTGTATTGGTCTTCTAGGGATGGAGCTGAGAAAATCAGAGTCGTTCCGCCTGTGCTATTGGTATGAACTGAATGGTGACTCTCACCATCAATTGAGAGTTGTATTTCTCTGAGTGATAAATTCCCAGCCCAGTCATTCATTTGAATCTTGAAGACTATTTCTTGGTCAGGTGAGGCATAGTGTTCGACATTACAAGCTACTAGTTGAATCTCAGGTTTAGACCATGCTGTAAAGTTACTGATCGAGCTGGTATCTAATATGAAAGGATTTCCAGTGAGTTCGATTTTCAGATTATGAATTCCTGAAGGACCTTGCAGTTCATACTCAAAGATAGTAGTTATTTCACTCAGGCTGGAAGGTATTGTGAACCTTTGGTTTGATGTGATATCTAATATTGATATATCAAAATCTGGGATAAGACGATTTAGTAAGTCGGATACTGATACTTTAATCTCGAAAATCACACCAATTTCAACTGATTCTGGCAATGTCACGGTTAGTTGTACTGGAGTTAATATAGCGAGATCTGTTTCATAATATGATTCGGAGTGTCTTTCAGTTCCATTGTATTGTATTCTCAATGTATGAATACCAAGTGTGAATCTTTCATCAATATCGATTTGAAGATGAGCAATGCCCGAGCTGTTGGACTTGATATAGGAGAATAAGTTGTCATCCAGAGTGACTTCCAGAAACTCGTTTGGCAGTGAGTGGTCTGTATCTGAAAGTTCAATATATAGATTAAAGGATTCATCGAGCATTATTTCATCTGGATAACTACCTTGAGGTATGATTGAGGTAGGAATTTTCGATATATTGACTGTGAACATAGATTCTGATGAATCTAAGAAATTGTCTAAATCTTGGCTGTAAACCACGCGGATGTTATTGTCCCCTAGTGTAATCCATGAACTGTTACACTCGATAGCAAAATGCGTTTCTCCTGAGGAATCAGTTTTGTTTTTCGCAAGTAAAATGGCATCCTTGAAAACGGCAATAGTTGCATCTGGAATAGAGCTAGATGAATCATCGGTTAGATGAACAGAAAAAGTCAACATATCACCAGGAGCAAGAATGTCTGAAATTTGACTAATGTCAATGTTTGTCGAGGATACGATAGAAAGGAATGTCCATTGAGCAGAAGGTGCTAATGAGAGCGTATCATTACCATAGAAGGTTGCATTAATCATCGTCATTCCAAGTGTATGATTCAAAGGAATAGACCATGATATCATTGCGACTCCATTTGTGTTTGTCTTAGCCGAACCAAGTGGAATATTGTATGTCTGATCAAAGAAGAATATCCTTTGGTCTGGAACTGGATTCCCATAGCTGCCATTCTGAAGAAGTGTTGCTGTTATTGTGATTGTGGTTCCTCGAGCTACCACTGTTTCTTCTTCTGCTACAACAGGTTCAGCACCGAATAATGTAACAGAAAGTGCTAGTAGAAAGATGAGCAATATCGAGACCAAATTTGATTTCCTGATGTTCTTTACCCCCTGAGGGAAGTTATATTCTGTTCTTTTCTGAGGATTCGTCACCAGTTCATCATTCGGTTTCTGGGTTTTTATTCTCCTATAGAATGAATATTGTTGGGATGTTTGTTTAGGGGTGTTCATATGCTTAACGAGGGTACGATGGTTCGGTTCCGTAAGTGGCCATACTTGGAATAAGCATGATGAGGAGTTCATAAATGCCATTTCACTTTGCACAACCAGAAGAAACAGGTTCGGGTTCTGAAAAGTTGTATAGAAGAACATGGATTGAATTACTCAGGATTGCTGGAGTAATGATTGCAGTATTCTATTTGTTGCTTGTCTATTTACTACCTTTGACTGGACTTGTTTCTCTACCGGTGGTTCCTTTCAAGGGATTCATTGAAGTGATAATTTGTAGTATTCCATTTGCTACAAGTCTGGTATTGACTGCTAGGAAAATTCGTCTTCAAAATCCATTGATTTGTATTGAAAGCAATACATTACTGATTCAGCTTGATGATCATGTTATTGGGACATGTTGTCTTGATATAGAATCTGTATCTGGTTCAGTATTATTAGATGAAAATGGGAAACCAAGGTATAATGAAACTATGTTGTTAGCTATGCGTGCAGGAATGGACAAATCAGTCACGATGGCTTTTGAGGCGGGTGTAGAGAAAGGGGAACCATTTCTACATATCTTCATAACCGCAATGGTGCACAGTCCAAATCATATTCAGGAAATTCTTAGAAGAGAAGCAACTAGAACTGAGGCAATTCTATTATCATCCCTACATAATGTGGAGATGCATCTTCTTGAGGGTGATTCACTACGAAATGCAATTCTGACTCATTTGAGTGGAGTTGGTATAGTAGATAATAATCTTAGTATCAATGAAGAAACAAAGTCAATGGGAGTATTGTTGCTTCAAGGAATGCCACGGTCATATCCAACTCAGGACTCATCTCAGATAGGGACCTTCATTTCCACAGCACTTAGACAAGGCTATGAAACAAGTATGACATGTGTGTTTTCAGCATCTAAGCCTGGTAAGGAGAAACGTGTACTTGAAAACAAGTGGAAAAGTATTCAGGCAAAAGAGAAACGAAAGGAAGAATCATTGCAGGATTATGCCACAAAGAAGAAGCTTGTGTTTCGTTTTGAAGAAATTCAGGATTCATCTGGTTGGTTCGATACGACTGTGTATTTCAAAGTAAAAACATCGACAGAGAGTACCATTGAAGCAGATTTAGACGGAGTAAGTGGATTGGTTCTATCAATTTGGGGTGGTAGTGACTCCATCAGATTTGGTTCTGTGAAATTATCAAGAAGAACAATTTTTAGGATATTGAGTCGTCGTCATCTCAAACGTCAGCGAATGCATATAGTAAGATTATCATCATTTATCAATACCCCAATTCGACAGTTACCCGTAATCACTCCAAAACAAGCACCTGTATTCCCGGTCCCTCCAAAGGGAGTAGTGGATCACGAACTCGTTATTGGTGAAACTATCTTTGAAGGTCGTCGGCTGTCTAAAGTCGGATTAAAGACTGATTGGTTACGCGAACATGTTGCCATTCTTGGAGCAACGGGAACTGGGAAAACAACCTTAGTAAAACAGCTTATGGCACAACTTAGCGTGAAGACAGATGTACCATGGTGGATATTTGATGTAAAGGGTTCGGAGTACTTAGCTCTAACGGATTATGGGGAGTCAGAGATAGTAGTCTTGAAACCTGGTCTAGATAGCTCTTTTTCGTTTAATCTAATCGACCCTGAGCTTATTGATGATGAGAACTATACTCATTCTACTTTTGTGATTCTAAGAGAGTTGCTGAATGAGAGAGGTGATTCTTCTGAGTTATCTCCAGCAATGGAGAAGCTGCTTCGTGATTCAGTGATGCTCGTTATGGAGTCTGCAGACAGGGGTAATTCAGTTCGGTCTCTGGTTAGTGCTGTATCAGAACTTTCTAACAATGACCGTATAGGGAACATGACAAGAGACGCTTTACTCAATCGTCTTGAAATACTCACCCGTGAACCACTAGGCTCGATTCTTGGAGGAAAGCCAGAAACAATCCGATTCAAAGATCTGTTGGATAGACGTGTAATCCTAGATCTCTCATACGTTGCACGTGTCGGAGGAATGGATTCTGCTAGATTCCTTTACAATCTTGTTGCAAAACGTATCTTTGATAGTGCCATGAAACGAGGCATTATTGAGGGCTTACACCATGTTGTGGTGTTGGAAGAAGCAAGTAATCTAGTACCAGAGAGCTATACAAGACACTCTGCAGCTGATGTAACCACCGGGGAATCGATGGTGATGTTACAACGAGCAACAGGACAGGGAGTAATCGTGGTTTCGACTAGACCCAATATTTCCTCGAATATTCTGGCGAATACTTCGACAAAGATTTCTTTTCGATTGCCATATGATAGTCAGATTGGTGCAAGATTTCTCTCCTTGAACGAAAGACAAGAACAGTATCTTCGAACATTGAAACGGGGTAGGGGTTTAATGAGCATACCCCACTCTGAAACTTTTGAGATTGTCACAGAAAGGTTTCATGAACCAAGAAAAGAAGATCGGACAGAATCTTCATCCATTGAAGATGTTCCAATTATAGAAAAACCTGTTTCTAGTAGAAAGGAAGATATGCCTATTACTGATTCAAAGATTAAAGAACCCGATGAAGTGCCAGAAAGTCAGACTCTTGTGTTCAATAGAATTGATAGACTTGGAAGTCATGTTGTAGCATTTCTAGCGTCAGAAGGATGGGCAACAGAAAGAGAGATTTGTAATCTACTATCTGTCCTAGATTCTAGGGTTGCAGATGATGATATTTCTGAAGTTATTCGTAATCTAGTATCGCTGGGAAGTGTAGAGAGAGAAGCACTATCTCTTGTTGATGGGGGTTTTGTATATACTCTTCCTGGAAAAGCCATGGTTGCTATCAGACAAATAATTATTGAATATATTTCTGGAAAACTTGGGATTGAGTATAACCCCGTTACTATATCTGATAATCCTGATTGGCCAGATATTGTATTCGAAGACAAGGCGGTAGTTATCATTCCTGAACATTTGAGAGCGTCAACAATTAGCTTGACTTTAGATTTGATAAGAAATAAAATGAGCAAGCTTCAGAATGGTGTAAGTGAGCTTTTCGTAGTCGTAAGAGGTAGTGTTGCAGCCGCAAAGATAAGGGAAATGATGGATTCATCAGAGGATTTCAATGATGTTAGTGTTGTTTCTGCATTTCCGAGAGCTCTAGACTCAATTATTGGAAACTTGGCACAGGAATCTGATACTTCTGAAATCTCCTCAGTCCAGACTAGGTTGGCAGAGGATGGGGACTCTAGTGAGCACGTAGATTTGATTGGTGCGATGCATGGTGTAGGGTCTGCTACAAACCGTGCAATCCAGATTCGATTATGGTTTGGCTTGATTCAAGATCTTGTAGACATATCAAATGGTCAAGTTAAATGGGAAGAACTGTTGGAATTCATTGAAACCACTGCTCTTCAGTCATTAAAAGGAAGATCAGCTCCATTGAATATTGAGGAGGGAAAAAGGGCATTGACAGAGTTGTTAGCTGATGAGGTTCTGATTGCTCTTCGGGTCAATAATGATTCTCGATTCGTCGAACTTGATGAGGGTCTCTGGTTGGTTAATTCTACTGTTCTTAAGAGTTTCAAAGAAAAAGCAATAGATATGATTGGAGAAGAGCTGAAAAAGAAAAACTCCACAGTTTCAAAGAATCATGGATATTATGATCTTTGTGTTGGCGATACTTCTTATGTGATATTTCCAAATCAACAACAACTGAATACTCTTCTTAA
This sequence comes from Promethearchaeota archaeon, assembly GCA_048939935.1. Classification (GTDB taxonomy): domain Archaea; phylum Asgardarchaeota; class Thorarchaeia; order Thorarchaeales; family Thorarchaeaceae; genus SMTZ1-45. The sequence continues at coordinate 25,946 of JBHLPA010000001.1, forward strand.
TCTGCATAGTGATGTTGCTTGTAGGACCTGTAAATCAACAAGAGTTGTTTGTGTTTTGACTGCATCAGAATATCTAGAAGAGAGTGTGACTACACCAAGTAATCTGATTATCAGGACAATGGATGATAACACATCAGCACTGGTTACTTGAACTATGGCTGAAGTCTTGTACAGATAGTTGATTCATTTTGTAAAAGAGACTCAAGACGACCAGGCACTGTCAAATTGAAAATGATGATTTCTCTATTCTCTTCAGATAGTTCAAGAAGTTCGCTTATTTTCTTAGACATTCCACCTGTAACATCTGTGTTGGTTGATGGTCCTGCCTTAGATAAGATGTCTTCTTTGTTCTTTTGATTGATTATGGGAATATGTTTAGCTGAAGGATTTACTTTGGGATTGTCATCCAGAACCCCATCAACATCAGTTCCAATGAGTACTGTTTTTGCGTTCAACTCCTTAGCCAGATATACTGCAATTGTGTCACCACTGAGAATAGAAGCAGCTCTTTCTTCATCGAAACATACATCTCCGTGGGTAATCACAACAAGCTTATTGTCAAGTGTTTTTCTGATTATATTGGTAGGATAACTTTGTATTATACCATTTTTCAGTGATACAGACATGAAAGGAGAAATGACTACTGCAGGAATCCCTTCTTTGTTTAGACTAGTTTCTACAGATGATGATAGTTTAGACATATTATGTCGGATTAGTGGGATACCTTTCAAGAGGAGATTCTTGGAACTATTGGGATCTGCGTAGCCATGTGAATAAGCTGCTTGGTGACCATGTGCTCCGCCGCCAAGGATTATTATTAGATCACCACTATGTGTCTTAAGCTCCTTTGCTATTCGGGCTAAGTTCTTATCATTGACCTTTGGAGGTGTTGAGTCTTTATGTGTAATTACTGACCCGCCTAGTTTCACAATAGTGAGTGACTTCAATTGTATCACACAATATCAAGTTGGAGGTCATGCTTATGGACATTGCTTTTCTCAAGAATTAGATTTTGCCACACACAAGACAAGGTTTTTATCCGGTTCAGATTTGGAAGCGTCGGACACCTCGCCAAAATTGAGGGATTCTTAAATGACTCAGAGAGCAAGAATCAGATTATCCAGCACAAGTACAGAACACCTAGATGGTGTATGTAATCAAATCAAGAGGATTACTCGCAAGACAGGTGTCCGAATGGCTGGTCCGATACCTTTACCAACTCGTAGAATGGTTATTCCAACTAGAAAGACTCCTTGTGGTCAGGGATCTGAGTCTTGGGATAAGTGGGAGATGAGAGTCCACAAACGGTTGATTGACATTGATGCAGATGAAAGAGCTATTCGTCAGATAATGCGTGTAAGAATCCCTGATTCTGTCTATATTGAGATTGAACTGACTGGTTAATATCATCCATTCAATCAGTTCATTGTCAGCTGTACAATTGTGACCTGATACAAACCCTTTTTGCACAATTCTACTAGGAACTTTCACTGCTCATGAGGTTTCTCAGAGATGTGTGGAATAATTGCTATAGTACAAAAACGTGGTGTCGTTGCCCCCTTTCTACACCAGGCATTGAAACGTCTTGAATATCGGGGATACGATTCAGTTGGAGTAACTACGATTGCAGGTAACACATTATACACTAAGAAAGATAAAGGGAAGATTGAGGAGGTTCATAATCGACTCGACCTCGATGATATGCCAGGACTGATTGGGATTGGTCACACTCGTTGGGCTACTCACGGAGCACCATCTCTACCAAATGCACATCCTCACTTTGATTGTGAAAACAATATTGCAGTGGTGCATAACGGCGTTATTGATAATTTCATGGAGCTTAGAAAAGAGCTTAGTGAGAAAGGTCATAAATTCAATTCTGAAACCGACACGGAAGTAATTCCTCATATGATTGAGGACTATATGAAGGAAGGTTTGGATTTAGCAAGCTCGATAAAGGAAGTTACCAAGCGTATCGAAGGAACATATGCAATAGTAGCGATGGCAGCTAAAGAGGATGGAAAGATTGTTTGTACGCGTGATGGGAATCCATTAGTCATTGGGACAAAAGCTGGAGCATCGTATGTTTCTTCGGACATTCCAGCATTCTTACCCATGACAAACGATATGATTCTTTTACTTGATGGGGAAATAGCAACTCTAACAACAGATGGAATTCATATTGAGAAGCTATCTGATGGATCAACAGTTGAACGTGAACCAATTAAGATTAGTTGGACAGCTGATCAAGCACAGAAAAGTGGATATCCTCATTTCATGTTAAAGGAGATACATGAACAACCTGATGCCATTAAGGACACGCTTAGACTTCCACCAGATAGTATTAATTCTGCAGCCAAGTTAATCAAAGAATCTGAAAATATCTACATGTTAGCAATGGGTACTTCAGGACATGCTGCAATAGCAGGACGACACATGTTTGCGTCACTGTCAGGAATTTTACCTTCATTTGAGCTGGCTAGCGACTTTCCTGATACTGTATATGGAGCATTAACCGAGAAGGATTGTATTATTGCTATTACACAGTCAGGTGAAACTACTGATACTATTACTGCAGCCAAGTATGCAAAACAATATGGTACGAAGATAATAGCAATCACTAATGTTGTTGGAAGCTCAATTACCAGACTAGCTGATCACACGATTATCACACAGGCAGGCCCAGAGATAGGTGTCGCTGCAACCAAGACGTTCATGGTTCAGCTTACCTCTTTGGCTCTCATCGCCTTAGCATTGGGAGAAATCACAGGATTCAAGGATTCAGCAGAAATTAGGCAAAAAAGGAATTCATTGGAGCAACTACCAGAGCTTATATCTGAGGTTATCTCAAGAAATGAAGAAAGAGCACGGAGACTAGCATCAATCCTCTATCAAAAATCCAGTCTTCTTTTCTTGGGAAGAGGAATATCAATGGCTACTGCTGAGGAAGGAGCACTCAAACTAAAGGAGATTGCATACAATCACGCAGAAGCATACTCTGCTGGAGAATCAAAGCACGGACCCATTGCACTTGTTCAAAATGATTATCCTGTCATATTCGTAGCTCCTTCCGATGAAACTAGAAACCGAATTGTTGGTAATATTATGGAAATGAAAGCAAGAGGTGCTACTATTATCTCAGTAATCCAAAAGGAAGACAGTGAGATAACAAAATTGTCAGATTATATTTTCACAATTACAAGACCAGTAGAAACAGAATTTTCAATCATGCCGTATATTGTACCATTACAATTATTCAGCTATTATATGGCCCTAAGAAAAGGCTATGATCCAGACAAACCACGTAATCTTGCTAAGTCTGTTACAGTTCTTTAGGTCCTTAAATCGTACTAAGACACAGAATATTGTGTGAAACCGATGTGGCTGTTTACAATTCTTAGTCCATTAACTGACTTTGCTAACTTGATAGCAGGGTATTTTATGGAAATTTGGGAATTCCTAATTTTCATAGGGAATATCTCAGCATTCGTAGTTGTCTTAGTGGGTGTAATATTATGGTTCACTGGAGTGAATGATAAAAGGGGGAAAGGATTGGTCTTGAGCGGTATTCTTCTAGCAATAATTGTTCAGTATTTTGTTTTCTACCCACCTTCATTCATATTATAGTAGTTCTTTTGCAATTGTGTCAATTGTATCCGCAAGACAGTCTATATCATTTAGTGAATTATAAACATGAATAGATGCTTGAATCATTCCATCGTTTGAGATTGATTGAACAAGAGGATGTGAACATAATAAACCGCTTCTCACAGCGATGTTAGACTCATCAAGAAAAAGAGCCACATCATGACAATTAATTCCCCCTTCTGAACTGAGGTTGAATCCAAATATTGTGTTATTTTCATCAGGTGTCCCATAAAGTGTGAGGCTATCTATCTCGGTGAGTTTTTGAACCATGTGCTTTGAAAGCATGTTCATGTGTTTAGCAAGACCTTGTGATTTAAGCTGGACAAGAAATTCAAGGGAAGCATTCAATCCAGCGATGGCTGGTAGATTCAGAATTCCAGATTCGAACTTGTCTGGTTGTAGGGCAACCTCAAACATCTCGTTTTCTACATTTGCAACTGAGGAATTCCCCAGAATCCCTGGTGTGTGACTCTCGCCAACAGATTTGTTGATCCACTGAATAGCCAGTCCAGGTGGACCCATAAGACCTATGTTTCCTGATAGAAGAAGTATATCGGAACCGAGTGTTGTTAGCTTTTCATTAGTAAGTCCTGCTGAACGTGTGACATCAGTCAAAAGAATTGCGTCTGACTGATGAACAATTTCAGCGACTTTTTGTATTGGATTATGTGAACCAATACCTGGCAATACATGACCTACTGCTACAATACCTGTTTTTTCATCCACTGCTTTTTCTAATTCATCAAGAAGAAGAGTCCCTTCATCGTCAATTGGTACGATTTTAGTTTCTAATCCGAGAATTTTAGCTGACCGAAGTATAGAAACAAGGATTGAGTTCTCTTCGCTCTGTCCAATCACAATTTTGTTCTTTCCACTTTTTTTCCAATCGAAGCCAAACATGAAAGATGCAACAGCAGTGGGGATTGATTTTTGAAAGGATATCTGAGCACTCTCAGTTTCAAAGTAGGCAGCCAATGATTTTCTGGTGTCTTCTACAATAGTACTACCCTTCACTGCAAGACGATGAGCTCCACGTCGTGCTGATGCCACAACCGAATCGAGAAATGAGTGTGTTGCGTTCACAGCTACACGTGGGACAAGTGTGGTACTTGCTGAATCAAAGTAGGCTAATTCTGGAAAGTGATCGTAAACACCAAATTCGTGTTTTATGTCAAGTACATCAGGCATAATTAGTATTCATGTAATGAACGACTTTAATACCATACTATGTATTGGGCGCAGTGATTCTTTTGACTACGAATCTCGCTGAAGGATACTTCATAATCACAACAGATGGTCTCATCTTTGAAGTCAAAGGTATTGTTCATCCTAGAGATCGTGTCATAGCATATCTACGGTATGTACCTACTCCAAGTGGATATCAGAAAGTGTATGATCTCAATGAGAGAGAGAACTATCTCCGAACCAATTATTCTTCGTATCTTTGGTTTAGTGAGCCTCATGGGAGAGTAGTCCAGTCTGTT
>JBHLPA010000103.1:0-7857 GCA_048939935.1 Promethearchaeota archaeon
GTCACACCACTCTTTCTGCTGAGAACAACATTTCTTCTCATCGCAGCAACGCCAGTAGTCTTTGGTTTTATGGTCCTTCTCTTTGGTCTTATCTACTCCTCGATTATTTTCAAGTTAATCCCAAGTGATGCCACTCCATATTTTCCGATTGTACCTACAAAGGCGCTGCTACCTACAGTCAGGATTATGCAGCGAACCATTGGTGTTTCATGGACTGGTGTGGAGTTGAGGATTGGTGAGGGTGCAGGTTTCTATACACTCCGTGATGTTTCGCCTGTTTCAAAGATCGAAGGTATTGAGAGTGCAGCAACTATTCGAGGTTATATGACTGATTCTGGGCATACTCAGAAGATTGAGTTTCTGTTGGCACTAGATGAATCAGCTCCCCCAAAACTGATTGGTGCATTGACAGAAGATATCTCTCCAAAAAAGACAACCGAGCTGGTTCAGAGAACATTGTTAACATATATCGAAACCAAAGGTGCAGATGAAATTCTTGAGGAAGTTCTTGAGGAAGTAACTCATTTCTTGAAAAACAAATCTGATGAGGATATTTCTGAAACATCGTAGGGCTTATCACTTCCTATGTTCTGGAAGTGCCTAGGGAAGGTTTGGATTGAACGAAGAGAAAATCATTGATTATAGTAGACAGAAAAATGTTAGCCGCGCATTTGCCATCACTTCGGTCCTCTTCACCGTAATAGCCATATTTCTCCTCTTCAACTTGCCCTCAACTGAATTCAACAGTCTGATAATTTATCTTGGAATACCTACAGGTCTCTTTTTGGTGTCCCTTGGCATGGGGGCTGGTTCCAAAAGGGCTATTGATTACATTCCGGGCAAATGGGAGAAGAAGAAGGTTTGGGTGAGCTTTGCTGACTATGAGAATATGGTGGATGAATATGAGGAGGCTTACGGGGAGTTATTCTCCAGACCGGGTGACACTTGTACCTGCTGTCTGTCACTCATACTCATTCTTGTCCTGGGAGGGATGATCCTTGTTTCGCAGAGGATGAATATTGTACTTATCGATCCGCTGCTGGATCCCATTCTCTTGATTGTATTAGAATGCAGCATCTTTGCAGTGACTGGATATGTTCTTGGCTTTAGAATACCTGCTATAGATGCACAGGAGTTCTTTAAACCACCAGAAAAAGGCGACGTCTACAATTTTGCCAGAGAACTAGCAGGTGTGCGTGGTGTTAGGGCTGGAATGAACGTTGAACTTGGAGTCCGAGCTGGAGTTCAGACACTCATCTCTTCTGAAGTGAAGGCATATGTTCAGAACCTTCCTGAAACTGTTCAGATTAAGGTACAAGTATCACACTCTGGATTTGCTTATCCATATCTTGTGGGTACTGCGTACAAAGGTGGGCGTGTCACTCCTTATGAGGATACTCGCAGAATCGGTACTAGGTATCCCGCTCGTTTGGAGTATTCGATGGATAAAGATGTCATGGTTATTGTAGCTCGTTTTGATATCCCCCAACGAACAAGTAGTGTTCCAAATATATCAACGAGGGACTTCAGGGAACTGGCTGCGTTACTTGCGGGAGAGTTGCAGGATAATTATAATCCAGAATAGACGACATAGACACCTTTAATTAACAGTCAGTCGGGCTTGGGCTTGTCTTGAACACATAAGGAAGTTGGCTAGGAATGGCTGGAAATTGGACTAACAAATGGGTATTGCTTCTGATAATGGGAATTCTGATTCAGGCGATAGTTTACCCAACGGTCTGGATTTTTCAGATATTCACTCATGAATACTTCATCGACGTGTTTGTAATCTCATTAGCCTCACTTGCTGTGCAGATAGGCGGCTTTTACACTATCATGAATAAGACCAAAGATATGGACCCAGCCATCTATGGTCAAGGTCGCCCCTTTCAACACAAACTCCGTGAGGAGGATGAGGGTGTAGCCACACGAAAGCCAACCTTCGACTAATTTAGGAGCTGTGCGAATTGGAAGAGCAGACAAAGGAAACAGGCGCAATGATGAAGTTCATCCAAGATTATCGGATGAAAATGCTGATTCCTGAACTGCTCGTCGTATTTGGTGTATGGTATTTCCTTCCGATTCTTAATTCTTCATTCAATCCATTCTATGGGAATGTCTACACCGGATTTGGCATCTTCCAATACTTATTCCAACCCCTTTTCTTCTTACCCAGTGGTCTACTTGTACTTGCTACTGCATTCACGCTGCATGGTATCTATCCACTTGACAACTATCACGAAGGCAAGATTCCAAAACTACCACGAGCTGCAGTCATCATGATTGCAATCTCTTTCATCCTCTTACCAGCACTCGTTTTTTTCCAGATGCTTGGGTATTACATGACAGAGATGACAGAGTTCATCAGCAGGAACCCATTCTGGGAGCGGGTGGAGAGTGTTGGAGACCTTCTATTCTACGCAGGACCAATGTTCTTCGTCGGTCTTCAGTGGTGGCTCTTGATTCCCGTATTTTTCCTGTCACAGGGTGTTGATGGAATCCACAAGATCGCACATCATGAAACATCCAGCGAGAAGATCACATGGATTTTCTATTTCCTCTGGCCTATTTCCATGCCTTTCTTCTTTGATCCTGTTGAGATTATGGCGATGGTAGCTCTTTCGATTCCAGCGTTTTCTTTCTACTCATATATCCGACCATATTATACATACGTGACAGCAGTTCACACGTTTACATTTGCATTTCTTCTGCTCGCAACAGTGTTTCTTGCACCGATGCTACCATTGATGAATATCTGGTTTCCTGGCTTCATCCAACCACATATACCCCCGCGAATCATTTCATTACTCTTCTGAACCAGTTGAATTCGGTCTACTTGGAAGCTTCAATTGTTTTCAAAAAGATTTCTTGGAACTCTGAACCTTCCTCATGTATCTGTCTTGACAACTCTGGACTTGCCCCCGACAGACCGCATTGCGTAGAGACCATTGTGTTCCTCTCGATCAGGTCCAGGTCAACACCACTGTTTTTCAACAATTGGAAACTCTCTACGAGATTGAATTCGAGGGTATCCAGAATAGGTTTCGAATATGCATCATCAACATTGGGGAGCGTACCCAATGCAAGTCCTCCTCCGTGTTTCATGAATGCATTGATATGATTTGCCATATCTTGACTCACTTCTGGAGGATACCGTACAACATCAATATGCACGATTTTTGGTCTGCTCTCCCATAATGGAAACCAACCGTCAAAATCCAACAAGCGCCAGTCATCGCAGTAATGATACGCAGGAATAACAGACTCTGGATACACGTTATCCGTCTTCTGAATTAGTTGTCGTAAACTAATTCCTGGTGCTTGACCTTGTCTGACCATTTCAAAGACATGACCCAATCCCGGGTCATCCTGACATAGGATTATACTATCACAGAACTCACTTAGATGTTGAACCTGACCTTTTGCAATTCTAGACATTAACCTAACAAAGAATAGAAACATGTTTTGTGTGACATGCTGTTTACCATTGCTATCTCTGATACTGAAGCACATTGTGGCTGGTGCTGTCTGCTGGGTCTTGAAGATTGGATACCTTGTACCATCCATCATCAGATAGAAACTGTGTCCATGTTCTTTATCAAGCATTAACGGTACATCGCTTTCTATCATCTCTCGATATGAATGAATGTCTATGTCGAGAATGAAATCTCCTGCCTCCTCAAAATCATCAATAAGGACTCCGAATTGTCGTATCATGTCTTCCTCACGGAGAGATGTTATACTATATGCATATGGAAGTTTGAGCTTCTTGACATACTCAATAGGAACAGAAGGGTCAGGTTCTCCAAGACTACCCACTCCGAAAAACTGACCTACCAATTCTTCGGGGAGGAGGTTCGTTCTAACCACCCCTCTTTGCTTGACTTCTTCTTCGAATCACCTTGTTACAAGACTGAATCGCAGGGCATCCATTGCATAAGTCAGGAATATCCTCGACACTATGTTCCTCACTGTAGAGTAGGAATTGGTCTGCTGCGGATGATTCCACTGCAGTATCTGCTTGATCATCACCAATTTTCCTCCGAACCATACACTTGTGGTTTCGTAAATTCTCAATGAGTTCATCAATATCACCTGACACAATAACTGCTGTTGGTCCTACTTTTCTGACAATTTGTTTAGTGAAGTCAGGTATTAACATTAAGGACTCAAGGTCCTTCTCGTTCTCAGTTTCAAACAATGTGATATCTGACACTGTTGTGAATGTCGTCTGTGAAGTCCAATCTGTTATTGATCTTACAACATTCCTTGGTATTGGCTTACTACTCTCTTTCTTTAAGAAACCAAGGACATCATCCTCACGCAGACCAATTTCTATTGCCTCGAACACCGATTTGTCAGAGATTTTGAACGTACTAACAACATCAGTTTGCTTTGGTTCAGTTATAAGCATCAAACGGTATAACTTCTGATACTCCATCTCACTTGTGAATACTGTGAGCTCAAAGTTTGGTAGGACAACAAAGGAATCTCTGTCTTTAGGTACATCAAAAGGAGTGCCTTTGAGAACATTCTCTCCAACACTTGTCAATCTAACAGCAAGAAGTTTCTTTCCACGATACGCCCCTTCAATCAGCCCGAGAAGAATCGGTGTTTCTAGAGAAAGCTGTACTCGGTCGTCATCTACTTGAATCCACTTCAATGGTTGATTCTCAAAAAACAATTCACTTCTTATCCAATCTTTCAGCTCTTCAATCCCTACCCATTCCTCACTTGTGCTTTCTCTTAGTCTACAGATAGCGAGATTCAGTGTGTACTCGGTAGGTTGGTCCGGAGTTGCCCAAATAGCTCTTGTTCTGCCAAGTTGAGATAAAAGCAGTCTTCGAGCCACATGACGATGCTCACCTGTAAAGAGAAGATCAACCTTGGATGGTTTGACAATATCTTCCTCTCCCACAACATATGCCCCCATCTTTCTTGCCATCTTCTGGACGAGCTCGAATCTTTCATCAGTTGGTTTGGACATTGGCTCTTTGATATGATCAATCTCTCTCTTGGGAAATTCCCAAGCACTAGTGAGATGCACCTCGTGTTTTGCTAGGTATGAGGTGAGTAAGAGCATGTCAATGATCAATGTGTCTCTCTCATTAACTATGTTCTTCGCTTTCTTGGGCTTCTCTGGTTGAGGTTCAGGTTTTCTCTCGAAAAATTCCCGTAAGTGTGGCAGGAAGAAATCTAACACCTTGAACTCTGCTACTTCTCTCCCGAACTCTGTTAATCGTGACATCATTCGTCTGATGATGAGTCCCTTTTTCCGTAGGTCTCTCTCTGTCTGATTCAACTGACCATAACTGTAGATCTTTCTGAAAGGTTTCAGTCTGTCGTAACTCATAGCACCTCCACTAAGTGTCAAGATTCCAAGAAGGTCTCTTTCAAGTGGAGAAAAGGTCGCGAAAATACGTTCTCTCTCCTCAGGAATTCTCATTTTTTCAGCAAGCATTTTGATGAGAGATGCTCCACTATCCTTTCCTGTGACATCGATTGACCAATACTGACATGCAACGAGTAAATCCTCTCTCAGGATATGTTCAATCTCTTTCTCTAGGGATTCTTTTACCATTATCATTACCGACCGTAAAGTCGTCAGTTGCAAACAAGCGCCCAGCTTTTGTTCATTTAAGGAGCTTTTGGTTTTGTCATATTCTTCAACTTAAATTAATTGAAAGCTCCTTTTGAAAAAGAAACAAGCTTATCTTCACTTGTTATGACTCGACTCTGGGTGTAATCTTGGAACCTGTTCTTTGGAGTGTCAAATACCGACCCACAAAATGGGATGACTTTGTAGGCAAAGATAACATCGTTAGTGAATTGAAGTCGCTCGCAGGTTCTAACGTTTTCACCAACATGATTTTTTATGGATCTACAGGGACCGGAAAGAGTGCTTCAGCAGTATTGTTCTCAAAAGAAATACTTGGAGATAGCTTTGGTGCGAACTTCAAGAAACTGAACATCCGAGACCTCTGGGACCTCCCGGTTTCAAAGGCCAAACGGTCGGTGCAGGACTTAGCGAAAATTAATCGTGATAAACGGTCAGAGCTGGATGAGTACATCTCTATCATCTTTCGCGAAGCAAAAGCCGCCCGAAAAGCACGTGGCAAGTCTGGTAATCCAACCAGACGTGAAATTCTCTTCGAGGCTATTCGATTCTTTGCATCAACCGCCACAGTGACTGATGAAAAGGTAAAGATACTTGTCTTGGATGAGGCAGACGCTCTGACATATAGCATGCAGCAAGCACTTCGCAGAACAATGGAGATGTATAGCGATGCTTGCCGCTTCATCCTCATCACACCTACATTGGCAGGTTGGAGTCCTGCAATCATCTCACGGTCCTTGACTCTACACTTCCCGAATCCTCCCATCGAGGTAGTTCAGGATTTAATCAAGGATATTGCTTCCAAGGAGAAGGTCAAGATAGCCGACTCAGCCATTACTGTCATTGCGAGAGAATCCCAAGGCGACTTGCGGCGAGCAATAAATCTCCTTCAGATTGCAGCAACAGCAAGTGATGTTGTGACTGAAGATATTGTATACGAATATTCTGAAACCCCTTTGGTGACAAGAGCTCGAAACATTGTGACTCTTGCACTTGATGGAAAATACAAGGTTGCAAGAAAGGAGATGCGTAATCTAGTTGCTATTGATGGGTACTCGCCTCAGGAGGTCTGTCTTGAGATTGAAAGAGACCTCATTAAACGGCCATTCCCGCCTAAAGTGCTTAGTAGGATTCTTGATCGAGTGGCTGAGATTGATTATCGTTTATTGCAAGGAAAAAATTCCTTCGTTCATTTAGCTGCACTTCTTGCATCACTTCGAGCGATTGCTGCCGAAGAAACTTAGAACATTTGTTCAATATTGGTGTCTACTCTTACTTTGTCCTCTAAAGCAGACAAGAGATTTGGAGGAAGGACCTGCCTGTCGTATAGAAACTCTGCTTTTACAGAATCCTCAAACCTAGAAACCATCTCATTGTTGACAGCCATGGTGAGAAGCCGCCTAACCTGACTTGGTTTTCCATATCTACAACGAAAAGAGATGAACTCGACAGCATCCTCTACTTTCACAGGATTTCCTTTCTTTCTGAATAGGTGTGTAAGGATGAGAAGTAGGTCTCTCCCGTTCATATCCGAGTGATTTCCGACACCCTTTTAGAACTTGTCATGGATTTGTGGTTACACATGATGGAATTCAATATCCAACAAGTTCATGGCCATGCGATTTCTGAGCTAGAAGCTCTTCTAGAGGACTCCTCAGATTCATTCGATGATATTGTAGTACTTAATCCGAAATCCATGGGAGGTTGGTCTAACATCAACATCCGAGGTTCTTGTTCTGATATTGAATTTATTCTCAAGTTACCTTGGTCAACAGAGAAATATCAAGTCAATCCATACGAACAGTTACATAAAACTGGACTCCATTATGCTCGATTGAATGTTGCATCCCATCCCATTGAGTTTGGTCGACTGTCTGATCTCTCTGAAACGCCTTTCTTCCTCATCGAGTTTATCGAGGGAACCACTTACTCCACCATTCTTGATGCAAGTCCACAAGAATTACTCTCATTAAAGGAATCTCTTAGAATCGTGAAATCTGAAGTACCTAATGGAGTTCCAAAATATGAAACACCTGCAGACTACCTTGCATCTAATCACAGAAAAGTAGTGGAACACCCCTGGCTAGAACAGGCCACGACTCAGACTCGCCGATTGATTGAGGAATTCACGAAACTATTCCCAAAGGTTGAGTCTATGATGGACCTCCTCGAGTATTGGTTGGGTGATGTCATGCATGGTGATCTATGGCCACCAAATATACTATTTCGTCAATCTCAAG
>JBHLPA010000104.1:0-7842 GCA_048939935.1 Promethearchaeota archaeon
AGAATTCTATCTCATCGATTGAAGAGATTCCTATTCCAAGTTCAACAGCTCTTGCAATCTGTTCCTGTTTAAAGATTGGTCCATTGGAAACCTCTGGCGTAGTTCCAAGTATTCGTAACAATGCAACACCAACAGCATCTATTGCTACCTTGTCTGTACCTGCGACAAACACATTTGCTTCCTTTAGTGTCCCTTCCATTGGACCTCCATCAACAAAAGCAAGTACTCCGTCCATAATGATGATGTCCCACTTGTAAGCAGCATTGATCTCAGCTATCATCTTTCTCTGGTTTGGAGAGCTGTGCAATTCGTTCATGTACTTGTAACCCACTCTTGGAACAAGAGCAGTAGCATTCTTCATTGAAAGTGTGAAGTGGCCTCCATACATGTGCGTCTTTAGACAGCAGGTCTCGATGACGCACTCTGCTTCATCATAGACCTTGGCAAAGAGGAATCCATCTTTCCAGTGATTGCCCTCTGGATTCTTCATGACCCATTCATCGCGTGGAACAGTTTCTAGGTTCACAATGTCGAAACCAAACTCATCTGCCAGCTCATAGAGGCCTTTCTGTTTGAAGGCTTCCTCAGTGTTTGCAGGACCACATCTCTCAGCAACTGTGATTGACTCTGCACCCATCTCTTGAATCCTGACAAGTATCTGTCTGAAGGTTTCCATGTGAGTGGATGCTGGTGGTGGGTCCGCAGTATTGAAATTCGGCTTGAGAACAACCTTCTTGCCTTTGATAGGATTAATCCCAAGAAGTTCGAAAGACTTGTTCACTCCATAGATACGATCACTAGTTGAAATCACTGCTACCTTGGTCATGGTGTTACACCTGTTTTGAAGAATGTGTCCCCATGGGTGCAACAGTATTTGATGGTTTTGAAATATTCATACATCTAGTAGTTCGTCAAGATTCAGAGTCATTTTGTAGAGTTTATGATGCATCCGATATTTCCTTTTCTCACAAATCTCAGCAAGCTCAGGAATGTTGGTGAAAGTGGTGCGTACATAATCAAACTCTGGAAGACTGTATTTCTTCAATCCCATCACAAAGTCATCAAAGCAATCAGCACTTGTCATCTCAAAGGGGAAGCATCCCGGAAACTTGGGGCTGAATCTAGCGAAACCTTCGATATTTTCATCACTATTCTTCAGAACTAATACATGGACATCATCGTTAGATAGAAACTTCCTGATTTGTTCTGCGGGAGTTGAAGGAAAGATGTCTACAACCGTTTCAATCTCACTCTCCTGAATCTCATGACACGAATACTCATTTTTTGGATATAGGGAGTCAAAGGGGACGAAATAGTGCCAAGTTGTTCCTACCTTCCTGAATCCCGTCTTTCTGTATAGGCCTAAAGCGGCGTCATTGAGGTCTGCTTGAAGATGCACTGCCTTGATGTTGTCTTGATTACGGAACCACTCAATTGCATGATTCATGAGTAATCTTCCATATCCCTTTCCTCTTTGCGCCTCAAGAACTCCTATACCTCTAACATAACCTTCATCCTTTCCAAATCTTTGCACTATGAGAAAGCCAATCATCTCTTTGTCCAACTCGAGAATGAAGAATCCATCACCCCGCACATGTTTCTTGAAGCTATCCTCCCAAACTGCATCCTCTGGAAATATCTCAACATTCATCTTGTGAAACTCTTCCCAGTCTTCGTCTTGCGCCTTTCGTACTATTGCCATCCTAACCACAACGCTTCGATTATTCTATCACTTCTATAAGAAAAGCTATGGTCAAATCTGATTGACCAACATAAATTGGACTTGAAGTGTATCGCTAGAAATCCCTGTCCCCTACTTAGTCGCGTTTTTCGGCTTTGTTATAAGGCCAAAGCGCTCATTTGTGTGCTATGAGAAGTGATTTTAAGATTGAAGACGCGACTGAAGCAGATTATGATGCAGTCGTCACCCTGTTGAAGAAAGCAAATCTACCTCCGGATGATGTTGAAAAACACATGACATCCTTCTTGGTCATTAGATATTCTGAGGTAGTCACTGGACCAGAAATGCTGATTGGCTCAGTTGGGCTTGAGATTTATGGCAAATCTGCATTACTTAGGTCTCTGGCTGTCCACCCTGATTTTCAAGGAAGAGGATTAGGTACAAGATTGGTTAACAGTATTATCGAGGTTGCTAAGGAAAAAGGCATCAATCGTCTATTCCTTCTGACAGACACAGCTGAGAAATTCTTTGAGAAGAAAGGATTTGTAGTTGTTACACGCGATCTGGTGCCCGAGAATATGAAGAAGTCGGTTGAGTTCACAACATTGTGTACTAGCTCACCCTCAATGATGATTGAGATCTAATCTTGTTCCTGGAGGAGTAATGGACATGGTAAAAGTGGAAATGAGTGGAAGAGTTTCTCCTTATCCAATGCCTGTAGCAATCCTCGGCGTGATTGCTGATGGAAAACCTAACTTCATGACTATTGCTTGGTTCAATCGATTCAATGGCAATCCCTCAATTTGGGGGGTCGGAATAGGCAAAGGGAAACTCACTCTTGAAGCGATTGAGAGACATCGTGAGTTCAGTATCAATTTTCCAAGTTCAAAACAGGTTGTTGAAGCAGATTACTGTGGTATCAGATCAGGTCGTGATGTTGACAAAGCCGCATTGTTCAAGGTTTTCCGTGGAACTCTGGAGAATGCTCCGATGATACAGGAATGTCCATTGAATCTGGAACTAAAACTCCATGAATTAGTGGACTTACCAAAGGCAAAGCTTGTTCTTGGAGAAGTGATAACCTCCTATTCAGAAGACAAGTATCTGTCGGATGGAAGACTCGATCCAAAGAAGATCGACCCCATTCTTTTGACTCAGCCTGACAATCACTACTGGTCTATTGGTGAAATCGTGGGGGATGCTTTTACAATTGGTAAGAAGCTGAAGACTCGATAATTTCGAAGGTTGGCTCACTCTATTCGAAATCCAACTCATAGATATCAGGAAAACGGATTGTTTCAGAGAAAGGAGAATACATCTATCTAGTGCTCTGAATGAATGATGTTTGTTTCTTCCTCTCTTGCTCCCATTTCTTTCGTTCAGAGCGTAACTGGAAGAGATCGATATCTTTGTAGATAATGCCTTCTTCTTTTAGGGGAATAGTCCTCTCAGTGCGGTCTCTTTCCGGTGAATGGATTAACGAGTTTCCAAACTCCGCTACGTTGGCAAAGAAACAGTATGCATAGATGGACCTTCTGGCGTCAAAGTGTGCGGCATGGAAGTCTTCAGTGACAGGAGTGAATGCTGGATTTATTACTAGGTCAACAGGAGGATCTGAGTTTTTCAATTCTACTCTGAGGTCCATGTCGAGAAAGTCTCGACAGATTGCCACAGCTATTCTACCGTATTCGGTATGACAAATGATAGTGCTTCTCGAACCTTCGGTGGTTTCAATCTTTTCCAAGAACCTCTTTCCTTCGATATGGATGATAGCTGGAATGTGTTTCTCTTGTTCCCAAATGACGCCCTCCGGACCGTATACTCTGCAGATATTATGTCTACTTTCATTGTCATGAAATGATCCTGGGATTATATAGATGCCATGTTCCTTTGCAAGATTCTCTACATCATGTGCTAGTGTTTCGTAACTTAGATCGATGGTCATCTCTGGAAAGAGTAGAATATTGATACCTTCAGAATGAGCCTTCTCAACCATACTCTCTAGTTTCTTTTTTGTCAGCTCGACGGATTCATTTCGAAGTCCAATCAATCCCTCACCCTTTTCCTCGTACAGCTCGCTAAGAATATCACCACTCCTCGACAATCCAATCTGAGCTATTCCAACTCTAAACTTGCTTTTCTCAGATTTATCGGTCCCTTTTAGAAGATCTTTGTGGACGAGTGTATACTTGGATCTCACTCCATCTGTAGGTCGTTCGGAACCCAGGGTTTCTACAGTCTTCTGGACCATTCTTGTCACAAAGTCATCCAAATTCGTTAGGTTGACCATTTCCTCCTTGGAAGGTTTCACTTCAAGAATGGACTCCCATCTCTTGACTTCCTGTTGAAGATTATCTATCTCCTTCTGCACAATTCGACCAAGCCTTTGAAGTCCTTTCTCATTAGCTAATTCCCTAGCTTCAGCCATTAATCTCCGTGCTTCATTAATATCAAAATCAATCAGGGCTAGTTTGGATTGAAGCAGATACGTTTCAACAACAAGTGCATGTGATGCCTGGTCTTCAGCGATCATAACTAGTCTCTGAGTTAGGTCCCTGACTTTTTCGAGAACTTCTTCTGCCCGTGTTGCTTTGAGTTCAAGTAGTAGTAGATCACAAAGATGTATCATCGCTGCTGTTGTGAGCGAATGATCCCGAATGTCTTCCTCAATAATTCTCTCAAGAATCTCCTCTGCTTTGACACGATCACGAGTACGCTGACTTTTCTTGAGAACCAATGCTTGTGCAATCCGCACACGTTGGGTGAGGACTGCGTTGTCTGCATCTGCTTCTATCTGTTCAAGTCTCGATAAGTAATCGTTCGCTAAAACAAGATCATTGTTGTCCAAGGCTAGACTCACAAGCTCACTCAATACAACCGATATCAACCTGATATTTTCCATCTCTTCAGAGATCCTCAAACTTCGCTGATAATACTCGAAAGCGTTTTCGAGAGTGCCTGTTCGCCAATAGCAATCACCAATATTGGCAAGAGCGAGAGCGATACCTTCCTTAGCTCCCATATCATCATAAATGAGAAGACTACGTTGATAGAACTCTAAAGCCAAGGCCAATTCACCCTTGAGACTGTAGATATCTCCCAGATTGTTAAGAGCCAAAGAAAAATCTGGTCCGATACCATAGGGCCCCTGAATGGCTAAACTCTTGTTGTAGAATTCAGTTGCTTGATCTAGATTCCCCTTTAGTCTGTGAATGACTCCAATATTGATTAGACTTCTTGCAATATCTTGCTTAATGTCTAACCTTTCTCTGATTTCCAGACTTCGATGAAGATAGTCAAGTGCTTGGTCCAATTCTCCTCTCGTTGAACTGATGTTTGCTAAGTTATTCAGTACACTTGATATTCCATTTTCATCACCGAGTTCTTCATAGGTTGCCAGACTTTTCCTGTAGAACTCCTTTGCTTTCTCCAAGTTTCCTTTAGTCCAATAGACGAGTCCTAAATTGTTGAGGACACCCGGGATGCCCTCTTTGTCTCCAAGCTCTTCCTTGATTCTCAGAGCTGTTTCGTGACACTCCATAGCTTGTTGAAGTTCGCCCCTATACCAGTGAATGATACCTGATTGTGAGAGAAGCTGGCTCTTTCTTTTCTGTAATTCATCCTTGTGTTGTTCGAGTCCTTCAGAGTTCAACAGATTTTCAGCAGTTTTCGCAACCGCAAGACCATCATCCAATTTCCCTAAGCGCCAACAAATCTCAACTTTGAGGATTAGTCCATCCAATATCAAGAGATTGTCATCAACATTCTTGTTATCCAGAAGCGAATCTATAATCTCAAGTGACTTTGATAATTCTCCCTTCTCACGGAGTTCCTTTGCATGATTGAAATCCTCACGGGTAGAATATGTCACAGTTACGCTTCCTGACTCACACTCATCTAACATTCTGGTCTTTTGTCTAAAAGGGTTTCCAGCAGTACAACTATACTTTGATGTCAATCTTTAAAACAGAATTTTCCAAACATTCGAATACAATGCGAGGAATAATGACAATCCAGTATTGGTTCCCAAATATTAGTGGGAACTAATGCTATGTCCTTTTCCTCGTGATGTCTACGTTTTCTCTGTGGTCCTCTCGGGGGAGAGGACTAGGTCTGCGGACTGTAGCTATAAGCGAACAGCTGCCCTGGATGTCTTGTTCTTCATTGGAGGTAAAATAAGAATGTCAGGAAGTATATCTCGAAAACGGAAAACTAAGGCAATGCGTCAACGTAGTAAGGAAGAGGTCCGATGGTATCTCAAGTTTTTTGCAGACATGATTAAAGAACAGCATGAAACGACTATTTTTCCGAATTCAGAGTATACTACTCTGACATCGGAACAGATCCTTCGTATCATCGAGGGACCAAGTCTACGCAGAAAGTAACGCACTTAAGAAAGATTAGAGGGTCTCTCAAGACCCTCTACCTCTGTTTTCTTTGAGACATCATTTACGTCTGAGAAAGACCACGGCAACAAGGAATAGAACTACGACTGCTACACCTACTGCAATAAAGATGTAAGGGATATCTGGCGGAGGTGCAGTTGTTGTTGGTGTTGTTGTTGGGGGTGGTGTTGTGACAGTGTCATTCACTACAATATTGTCGAGGGCAGCTCCAGTAACATTCCACGAAAAGAACTCAAAATAGTCTGAACTTGTGACATCGTTGTTGACAGTGTCCATAATGAGAGTTCCATTAAGGTATCCCCAGTAATGACCACCACTCGATCTGCTTACATCAACATGCCACCATCCTTCAATTCCTCCAGATGGTATATAATAATCAAGAAGAACTCCTTGATGGTTTCCACGAAGTTCCCATAGGTCAAACCGATTATGGTCATACCAAGCTTCAAAAGAAACTGTCATTGAGCTATATTCGGGGTATGGTCTAGTCCCGTTAGACATAAACATCACATCGATAGCTCCAAGACCATCGGCTTCATCAGGAACAAACAGATCGAAACTCCAAGTTCCAACACTCGTTGTACTGTCATGTCTAGCAATGTTGGCATCATCATCAAGTGAGGTCAACATTCCACTGGTAGCTGAAAAGTTTCCTGCTACCGGATCTCTAGTGCTATTGTAACCAAGAATAGTCCAGCCATCATAATTCCCATCATCGAAGTTGTCTTGCCAGACCACGGTTGCCTCTGCTGTCCCTGTAAAGACTGATAGACATAGTACTAACATCGTGAAACATGCGAATCCCATCATCCACTGCGTTTTCATAATATGCATCTCCCATCCTTCGTCCACACGACAAAGAACTAATCCCCGAATATTCATCTACTTTGATATCTTTCTTTCCCTTTGAGGGATTATTTTGCAAAATGATGCACTTCGAAACGTTCTATTTTGTTGCTATGTGCATGGTTTTATTTCAATTTGAAACTCAATGACTTGACAGCAAAGAAATGTGAGAGGTAGTGAGGATCTTGGGTGATCCTCTACCTCCTTTGCTATTCATCTACGTCTGACAAAGACCACTGCAACAAGGAATAGAACCACGACTAGTACACCTACTCCAATCAAGATGTAGGGGATCTCTGGCGGAGGTGCGGTTGTTGTTGGTTCTGTTGTGATATCAATTGTGTCACTCACAACGAAGTTGTCGAAAGCTGCGCCTGTCGCATTAACGCCATAGCATTCAAGGTATGTTGAATGAATGACATCGTTTGTGAGAGTATTATATTCAAACGTTCCATTGAAGAATATGTTGATTGATCCACCACTTGTTCTCGTGATATCAATATGATGCCATCCTAGTATACTCCCAGTTGGTGTGTAGCAAACATCGCCAATCCAGTTGTTCGCTCCTCTTTGCCACCAGATATTGAATCGGTCTATTCCTTCAGTCGTTGCCTCAACAGCTATCCATCTAGAATCGAGTTCTATTGGGCGAGTCCCATTTGACATGAATGCGACGCCCACATAACTGTGCTGAGTGTCTGGCACGAAAAGATCAAAGCTCCATGTCCCGACTTCCACCGTGCTGTCATGACGCGCATAGTTGACATCATTATCCATAACTGTGAGTGTTCCTCCCACAACTGAGAAATTACCTGCCACTGTGGGCCCAGTGTTCCAGTCCAGGAATGCAAATGTTGTCCAATCATTCAAATCAGTGAAATCTTCGGACCAGACTGGAGCAGCCTGTGT
>JBHLPA010000105.1:0-7804 GCA_048939935.1 Promethearchaeota archaeon
ATTCCTCTGGATTGACTTTTAGTTTCTGTTTCAGCCAATCAACCAAATCATGTACAGTCTTGATTGCTGCAGGATGCATCATCATGAACAGGTCGTTTCCTGCAAGCAGTAAAGCTAGGGCAGTGACACTCTCCCAGATTGGGCCTCTGAGCTCTCTGGGGCCTAATTCGGGATTTTTCATCCATGCCTCTCTTGCAGCCCAAGCGTTAGTGGTGCCTGAGCTTATTGGGAACCGTAGCTCTTCATCACCCAAGAGACCACCAATCCGCATACGTTGCATTATGGTAAAAGCATACTCAAGGCCATACCCGAGAGCTGCCGTTGTTGGGTCTATTACTATCTGCTCTGGAGTCACCCACTCGAAGAGTCTTCGGTTGAGTTCCTTCTGTTGGTTAATGTCTATCGAAGTCCACGACAAGACTACTTGATCATATTTCTTTGCTGCTTCGGCAATTTCCTCGTATACATCCACTGTTGCAGAACATAATAGTGTCCTTTCACCTTCACAAACTTCAGCTGCTTTTGCTAGAACTGGTCCGTCTTTCTCAGGATCTCCTGCAGATCCAATTAGTATTGGGACCTTGACTGCCTGAAGTACCTCTTCCACTGTCTTAGCGGCATCTTTTGGTGAGGTGTCACCAAGCTGACGATCTGTACTAATGAGGTGTAGAGTTACCACATCTGCACCAAACTTATTCACGACTAATTTTGCCCATTCAGCTGGATCGTCAAGTACCTCCTTGTAATGCATCTTGACCATCTTAGCTAACGAGATAGGCATATCAAAAACATCTGCGGCTATTATGGGTGGATGTTTTGGAGGGGCTTGAAACAAGTCCCATGCAGGCGCTGTGTGTCCTCCTATAGTCACAGTATTTCCTCTTGTTCCTCCTTGACCTTTGGTGGCTCCCAGAGTAATTTCCTGGATACTTTGTGTGTACTCACCTAAAGGTGTGCTAAATGAGGCTGGGATCAGTGACTTTGGCATCTCAAGGGCTGGACGTGCAACAGCTTTCGCCATCTGCTGAACCATTGGTCGAAGACCTAGCCTCAGCTCATCCAACTCTATTGTGACGTTCTCAAGGACAAGTTCAGCAAAATCGCCGAACAAATCATCCAGCGAAGTTTTCCTTTCCTCGTCGGTTGTCATTTCTTCTTGTCACCCTTTCCTGTTCTTCTAACGATAATCTTCTCAGCGTAGATTTTTGCATTCTTGAAGATGATTTCAAGCCCACCACCCACGCCACCAACCATGGCTGTCAATTGACCTGGAACTGCTACATAGTCAGAGCCCGTGTCATCTGTCGCAATTGCGACCTCCTCCTCTTCTTCAAGATCAACCCAGCGATCAACTACTGGATGATTTTTCTCCTTGAGGAATGCTCTGAGGTCTGCAATGGTCATAGCGTCATTCTCTGTGGCAATCTTGTCCCTCATTTCTTCAGGGATGAACTCTAAGACACGTTCTTTGACTGCTTCTGGAATCCATACAATGCGCCTCCATCCATCATCAACTTGAAGGAACTTCGGGGACCGCATATATTCTATTGAGATCCCATGGAACCCAGGAACTTGACGACCACCTGCTGTGGAGTCTGCCATACTTGAAAATGGTAAGCCATTCACAGTGTCACCCTTGAAGTCACGATGCACAATTCCTAGTCCATCTACTTCAGGAATGACAAAAGCAATCGCCTCAAAACAACCACAGCTTGTGTGAGGTTTCTCGAAAGCACTATAGAGTGCAACCGAGTTCACTTTTCCCAGCGACTTCTCAGTATAGGCTTGATTGACACCAACATACTCGCCACGAAACTCATCAATTGTATCACCCTTAGGAATTGCATATAATGGGCCTTTTGGATCAACTCGAGCAGCTGCCCGACCATCAAACCAGCTGATAGCACCACAGTTTGCGTATCTTTGTGGAGTAATCGTACAGACATGTGTTGGAGCGAATGACTGACATAGTGAACATCCATAGAACGTGTCAACCTCTGCGTCGCTCAAGCCTCTTGCACGTTCGTCTCTCTGGTTGTATCTGTTTATTGCATCATCATAACGCTCTGCGACAACCTTGGGATCTGTGATGAATGTCACCTGAATCTTCTCGATGATGTTCATCTCGCTTTTGAAGAGCCGTACCAGAACTTTTCCAAGATGTTCAAAGGTATTGAAGCCTTTCTCAAAGGACTTCTTGCTGAGCCTAATCCAGATGTCATATCGTTGGTTGAGATGCATCATTCCCTCAACGAAGTTGATGTATTCATGGATACGCCTTTCAATAACTCCTTCAAGATCTGGTTCAATCTCTTTTCCAGCTACTTCTACTACTATCCCAAGAGGATGGTAGCTTCCTTCCTCCATGTCTTTTATGTCTGGACCTACTATAGCGATTTTTTCATCCTCGATATCACCCATATCTCGAGCGATAGCAAGTTCGAATTTCTTCTCCATCTTCGGTCCACCGAGCTCGACAAACATATCTTTGCCGCGAACTCGTTCACCTTCATATACTACGCCAATATCTACAGGAATGTCTTCAAATGACATTTTACTTACCTCCTCCTACGAGTTCAAGAATTTCATCAAGAGCAGTATGATACTGCTTCTCTTTCATGTTCGGGAATGACCATTTTGCATGTGGTTGGTAATGTCTACCTAATGCGATTGCCGTTATATGAGTTGCAAAATTCATGACAGCTGACAACAAGGTCCACTGCATGTAGTATGGGATCCCATAGATCATGATCAAGTCATATGGCCCCTTACCAAATGGTCCAACCCATTCAGGGTCTGGGAGTCTATATGCGACTTCCATTGCACCCATTGATTTTGCGCCATCAAAGCCCTTCTCAATAAATGCCTTGATTGCTCCGCCTGTTGCTATCACATCCATTTTTCCAGCTTTGGAGAGGGCAATAGCATAGTCTACCATGTCGCCCTTTCCATGCTCCTCCGCAACTGCTTCAGATCCAACAATCAGGAGGCGTTTTTTGTTCTTACTGAGGTCTCTCTTTAGGACAACGGCTTTTGTTAGCGATTTTGCACTATCAGGTCCACAGATCTCCCCAGTCTGCCAAGGTACTGGTTTCATCACCATTACTTGCCACCTCCAATTACTTGCTCTTTCAGAAGCGTTGGGTCTATGATTCTACGCTCCTTCCACTTATTCTCCTTCATCTGAGCCATTATCTTGTCTTTTAGAGTGATAGGAATATCCGTATCACGTCTGATGTATTTCCAGACGTCATCGGGGAAGTATCCATAGTACTTCTCATGGATGTCGATGTAGTGACTCAGCTTGATGGACCGACCTTTGCCGGTATCATTGGGTCGAAGGACGAGTTTCGCAGTAAGGACATTCGCTTCTGCAACTGTTTCTGCAGCATAGAAGAGGTGCTCAGGTCCTGGCGCAACAACAACTCTGTCTCCTGTTCGAGCATCATAGACAGTCCAATCTCTCTCTTCCTCAGCTTTTCCTAGCAGCATTCTTCGATATTTTGATCCATGTGGTCCCACAATCACAGGAACTCCAAGTCTCCAGAATCCTGCTGCTATTGATGCGGCTTTCTGCGACATAGCTCCCCAAGATATACCCACAGCACCCACTCGGTTATGGATATAGTCAGCAATCTCAGCATAATTACCCCGCAGATTTCTCTTCGCAAAAATTGCTGCAATCTTTATTGCGGCTCCAGCGATATGAGAGTTAGCAACACATGAACCAACATTGACAACTCCACCTGCATCAAATTCTCCAGTTCTTCTTTCATAGATGGACTTGCCATCCTCATCTTTGACATGACCTGCAGAAATTGCTGCGCATCCAGATGTCACAATGATGTAGCGGCGTTTTGCAAATTCTTCAGCCATATCATGAACATCTTTACCGCCACCTGGATAGTTCGCACATCCAACATGAGCTATGACTCCAGGAATCTCACCAAAAACAATGGGTTGACCGACGTTTCGGATTTCAGTGTCCTGAATAGCTCCGCGACCAGTCCTTACAATGTGTGTTTCGTTCTTACAATCTTCCGCAGCTGCCGCAACCATCCAACTATGAAGCTCATATCCGTTCGGACATGCTGACTCACATCGTGCACAACCAATACAGTTTTGATAGACCTCTCGTAGGGGTTCAAAATTACCCACTTGTGCTGCTAATACAGCTTCCATAACATCTTGATCATTGGGACATGCTCTGATACATTCACTGCATTTCTTACAGTCCTGTGCCAGCTTCTGCATTTTCTTCTTTGATGGGAAGAACTTCATTTTCCGTCTTTTTGGTTTGAGTGCTAATGCAACCTTTGTAGCAACTTCTCCAACCTTGTGGTGGTCTGGGATGTAAGCACCATCTATCTTCCCTGAAACTAATTCTTCAACAATAGAGTCGATGTCATCATCAGACCTATCAGGTAAACCCATGACTGCTTTGTCGCTCGTTGAGATTACAGGTGCTTTGACCTTCTTTGCTTCTCTGACTACATCTGTTCGTACACATTGTTCATCCACAACGATAACATCTGCTTTGCCACTACGAATGAATCGAAGCTGCCAAGATATCGGACCCACAACCTTAGCTTTATCATCTCGGCGTGTTATGTCCCATGCTGTGCAACACATACCTCCGACTTCTGCCTGATCATAGAGCCCCTTTTCAGTTATGTAGTCTGTAATGGATGCAGCTGGCACAATATTATGTCCTATAGTCAAGATGATGGCTTTGTTAGTATCCATCATGCCGATTCCGGATTCAACAAGAGGTGCATCGGGATCTGCTTGAGGGAAACCAAGGGTTGATACCTGAGCCAGATCTGCAATCTCCATCCCAAGTTGGTCAATCATCCCAATATGGAACACTTTGCTCTCAAAGTCCATCCAGCTTCCTTCCTGACCCGTTGCGGTTGCTGAAAGAGTATGAGCTAATTGGGTTTCACAGTAATCGACGATAATGGCTGCGTCCTCCAAGGTTCGTGGACGCATACCTGTTACTAAACGTGAAACAGGTGCATGTATCTCAGTTCCCGGACCCTGTATAAGAGGTGTTCTTGGACCGTACTCCTCAATCAAGTAATCCACCAGATGTCGGGAGTGAGCCAGATGTGCAGCGCAACCTATGTTAGCTGCAGCTAGGACAATCCTGCCCTGCTGACTCTTGATGTCCAGACCACAAGCTCCTCTCTTATCACCAGAAAGGTCACATTTACCCATTGTACAGAGACAACAAACTTGACAATAAGGCATATAGCTTGGTTGGTATCTCGTTAAGAGTTTGTGATCCCACGAACGAAGAGTTGTTGGTCCTGGCATTGGGGTTGGACCCATTGGCTCATCCCAATCATCATCGACTATAGTGCCGATGCGGACTTCAAGTCCCTTGAATCTGCCAAGTCCAGTTTCTGCGTCGTCCGCTTTGAAGTAAGCTTTCTTCTTCATGCTGCGTTCAGTTCCTGTGCGTGGTAATTCGCCCAACACATAGCACCATAATAAGCTTGCGAATCTCACATAATTTTGCAGGAAAGTGAATATAACTAAAAGTTAACTCTGTTAAGAAGTTCAATTAGGAAAGGAAATCATGTTTCTTCTAAACTTTCAATTCGTAAGTGAACTAGCTAATTTCTTGTTTCTTCAATTAGATTTTCTTTAATCACATTAATTGCTTTCATCCCTGTAGAATCCGGATCAAGATCTATAGGAGCCACACCTTTCCTATCTGCTTGCTTGATGGTTTCATCAAGAGGGACCATGCCAAGAAGCGGAATCCCCTCACTCTCAACCCATTTACGAATCATCTCATCATCCTCTGGGGCTGCAACTTTATTACCAACAGCAAAAACTCGACCAACGTCTATATCTTGAGCGAGAGTTCTAATTCTCCCAAGGATCTCAAGTGATCGTCGACCAGGTTCTGCTACTACCAACAATGCATCCATACCTCTGGTCGTACCCCGACCGAGATTCTCGATACCTGCATCCATGTCCATGACAAAAGCCTCGTCTGTTCCAAGAATTAAATGGCGCATCAGTGTCTTGAGAAGTGCAGCAGATGGGCACATGCAGCCCGAACCTCCTATCTCAACTGTACCTGCAACAAGGAGGCTTACATTGTCTGGTCCCTTAACTGCAAATTTCTCTGCTAGATCATCAACCCTCGGATTCAGTTTGAAGAAACCACTATATCCCTTCGCACCATCAATCTTCAATCTCTCGTCAACGAGTGTTTCATTTTCTGTGAGAGGAACTATCTTTTTCGCCACTTCAGAAGATATCCCAAGTGCTGACCAGAGTGTATAGCTCGGATCCGCATCAACTGCAAGTATTTTGAGACCATCCCGGCCAAGTAGTCTTGCTAATGTTCCTGCGATAGTTGTTTTTCCAACTCCACCTTTTCCAGCAACTGCGACTTTCACAATTTAACCTCCAAACTACGATTTTCTCTGGCGAATGAGTTTATGCAATCTTGATAGAATATCTCTAATAGTATCATTATCCTTACTTGCTTTCCATTTCTTGAATTGGATTTCATTCATGTCCACTCTAGTCATTGTTCCAACGCCAGCAATTATAGTATCTGCTGTGTGTATAGAAACCTCCGCCCTCTTATCGGTTAATCCTCCTGGCGGTCCAACATATACAATCTTAGTCTTTGCAAGTGACTTTGCGAGTGTTCCTGGTAGATTTGCCAATGCATCATCACCTACAATCAGGGATATATCATACTCTCCATTGGCTATCTCTTGAAGGGAACCAACACCTTGCTTGTTTTTGATTATTCCCATTGTGTTTGAGTGGACAAACATAGGGAGCGCATAAGCTTCTTTCCCTTTTTTCCTAAGTACCTCAACAAGCTTAGCTATACGAGTGAGGTTAGCATCGTGATTTCCAGAGTTGATTAGTCCACTCCCATAGAATATGACCGTACAGTCCGACTTTTGAAATCCATTCACAAATCCGATCAATTCACCTCCAGGAATCCCTAGAACTTTGTCTTTGATTGCTGATTTGCCCTCTATTTCAGATATGATTGTATCAAGTAACTCAGCATCAGTGCCTACAGGTATTATCAATCTATGATTTGCCATTTTCATTGTTTCAGTCTGACGAACATCAACAACTCCTATGGTCCTACTTTCAATCCCTTCTGGAATCTTTTCCCCTCTGGGCAAAACAGCAAACCGACTAGGGTGTCGGTGTAAACTCTCAGATGGATCAGATCCCCAATAGATGATGAATTCTCCGTTGTTTCGAACATATTCCAGGTCGATTTCTAATCCTTTTGCGTGGATGTTGTGAGACATTGCGCTTCTCGGTCCAAAGTCAACGATTGAAGCAAAATGTCCATCGAGAGTTGAAGCGAGTTCTATACCCTCCTTAATCGCTTCATCTGTTGCATGAGTCCATCCGAACAAAAGTAGATTCTCAGCACTTGCGAGAATTTCTGCTGCCTTCTCAAGGTCCTTATCCTTAGAGCTAACTCTGTGCTTCACAACAGTTTCCAAGTGTGCATGTCCTAATCTACAAAGACCGAGTGAATTAACAGTCTTACTTGCTACCTCTGCGGATACATCATCACAGAGTAACGAACAACCATTGCAAACAATATTCTCCACTTTGACCCACCTACCATATTTCAATCGCATCAGTACAACAATACTGCTCACAGACTCGGCAGTTTAATCTGTCAGGTGGAAATCTGCGACATTTTTCAAGATTGATTATCTTGGACACTCCGTTCTCAACTCTGAAAACAGTTTCAGTACTCATTGCAGCTTTGCCTTCGCTTGTGGGTGGTTCA
>JBHLPA010000106.1:0-7774 GCA_048939935.1 Promethearchaeota archaeon
TAGAGGCATGAAAATCTCAGTGTCGAATACCGTAGGAACTCCTTGAATCATTGCCAAAGTCCTTTCAACACCCATCCCGGTGTCAATACTATTCATACTAAGTGGTTGATATGTTCCATCTTCTTTACGATCGAATTGGAGAAATACATCATTCCAAACTTCGACGAAATGACCGCAATCGCACCCTGGTCTACAATCTGGACCACATTTTGGAATCTCATCTACTTCGATGAACATCTCCGTACAGGGACCGCACGGACCTGTATTTCCAACAATCCACCAATTGTCCTCTTTGCTCAGAAAGTAGATTCGCTCATCTGGGATTCCAACACTCCGCCAAGCCTCAGCAGCCTCGTCATCTCTCGGAGAATCGTCATCTCCAGCAAAGACTGTCACTGATAGTTTCTCTGGGTCGAAACCAAGATACTTCTTTGAAGTCAGAAATTCATGGCTCCAAGTGATTGCTTCCATCTTCCAATAGTCGCCCAAACTCCAGTTTCCGAGCATCTCAAAGAATGTGAGATGGACAGTATCACCAACCCCCTCAATATCGGTTGTACGAATGCACTTTTGGACATTGGTCAGGCGTTTCCCCTCAGGATGAGGTTGTCCTAATAGATACGGGACTAATGGCTGCATCCCCGCAGAAGTGAACAAGACTGTAGGATCATCCACCGGGAATAATGATGCTGAAGCTATGACTGAATGCCCTCTCTCTTTGAAGTATTTCAAGTACATTTCTCTCAGTTCGTGAGCTTGCATCATCGGTCACCTTCATTACTGGTACAAAAGGGTAAGAGAAGCCAAATCCTGATTGATTTTAATCGTTTCGAAGAACACCATGTTTTAACCAACGATGATACGACTGAAATCCCTACTGCTGCTTCGGATTCTAGCCCACTAATTAACAAATCCTCTAGAATTTAACACAACACTGTGCTGTGTCTGACAACATATCCACTCACTCTACTAGGATTAATCCTGCAGGTGTCATTCGATATCTCCGAAGTCGAGATGTAATCCAAGGGTATCTATCTATCCAATCAAGAAAACGGTCATTAGAAACAATCTCTCCGTTAAGCTTCTTAGCTAACTGGATTATTCTAAAATCATCATTAGTCCCTCGAGGAGCTTTCTCAACTTTGGCACTCATTATGAATGCATCAAGTGTTTCAGGATTATCGATCTTATGGATTAAAGCCGCAGAAATGACAAAAATGGGATCGAAACCTGCACTAGTCAAGCTACGATAAGCTAGAGAAAGATTCCGTGCATTTGGTTTACCGTAAGGTGACAGACTATATGCAACATTATTCCCATCAACAATGACCTTTCGTTTTTTGGAGAAAGATCTTCTCCTCTCAGGTGTCCGTTCTCTCATTCTACATCTCTGTATATGTGCATCAAGAACATCCCGGTTAAACAGTCGATCACAATGAGGACACCGGGCTCTCTTTGGCATAGTTCTCTTCCTCTAGACACCAGAGTACCTCTTTCATCTAGTTGCAGCGTATAAAGGTGAGGATATACTATTTCAGATTTTCAGCTGGCAGTATCTAAACCTATTTTAGCAATTAAAACGTAAGTAGTTTGGCGTTCTGTTTCCGCGGTGTCGTCCTCCCGGCGGCCCGATAACGGGGGCGGACGCCACCTCATTCTATATTATCAATCCCAATAAAAGCAACCACCCAGTGCCAATTGCTATCATGAGTAAGCCTAGAGGAGTAGCAACTCTAGCAAAATCCTTCATCAGGATTGGTCTTCTTTCTTTTTCTGCGAATACCAGTGCCAAGATGTTTGCAGGAGACCCGATTGGGAGAATAAAACCTCCAACATTGACTGCAAAAATCAGAGCTATAGGTAGTATGGGACTGACTGCAGCAAATTGTAATGCAATTGGAGCCAAGACCGCTGACACGGGGATGTTATCAATTACGGCTGACAGGAGGGCAGGGACCCATGTCATGAAGACTATACCAAGTATGACGTTGCCACCAATTAGAGATCCAATTCCAATTCCAAGCGCGTCAATTACTCCAGTTATGTCAAGTGCTGCAATAAGTCCAAAGAGTCCGATTAAAAAGAAGATTGTACCCCAATTCACACGTTTCAGAATCTCGTCAACCCATTCCCTAGCTACTAACAGAAGTGCTGAAGCGACTGTGATAGCAATTAGAGCTGGTTGAAGTGGTGGATTTAATCCTGGGCCAAGTGTAAACCCGAGAATGAGTATGATCATCGCAAGTATTGAAAGATAGAAGTCGGTCTTCGAACGAATCATGTACTGTGGGTTGATTAACAACATTTGAGAAACTAGATCCTCCTCTGTTGGTTGGAGTTGATTCTCGAAAACACGAAGGAAAAGTGGGACTGAAACGATAAACAGAATAATTGATAGTGGAAGTAGAGCGCCAAATAAGAATCCTGGGTCCACGTGTGCCTTATCAGCAATAAGCAAGTTCGGTACTGCCCCAACAATTGATGAGATTGAGGCAAAATTGCATGTGACTGCCTCAGAAATTAAAAACGGTCTGAAGTCAATGTCAAGTGCTTTACAAAGTTCAATTGTTAGTGGTCCCATAATAAGCATAGTTGATGTAGTATCAAAGAACAATGATATTACAAAGACAAATGCAAGCAATGAAACGAATAGATGTCTTGTCTGA
Source organism: Promethearchaeota archaeon (assembly GCA_048939935.1). GTDB lineage: Archaea > Asgardarchaeota > Thorarchaeia > Thorarchaeales > Thorarchaeaceae > SMTZ1-45. The sequence goes on from JBHLPA010000106.1 coordinate 2,667, forward strand.
CCTTGTGTTGGTCTTGTGAGTGTCAAAGCTAAGAACTGAAACATTCCTGATGATGCAGCAATTGTGACAATGATGAACATTGAAGTGACAAACAAGATGGTTGGCCACTCAATTCGCTCCACAATGAGAGAGAATGTGCCTTGACCAGTGGCCCATAACACAATCCCTGCAGCCCCCATCCCCAGCAACGCTGTTGCAGTCCTATTTACCTTCTCCGAGGAGATGGCGATGTAAGTGACCACGAATATTATGATTATTAATTCTGCAGCCAACTCATATCACATCTCTAATTATCTGTGTCCCCAGAAAGACCTTTCTCGTTTCCTCTTCTCAGATGAGGAAGCAGTACGAAAATGAATCCAAATACTCCCAAGATAGTAGTCCCAATTACCGTTATTGCCAAGCCAATAAACTCTGCTAATAATAAATACGCAGTCCCGAGGACAAGATGTGCCATTCCCGCTTTTGTTCCTGCAATGGCAAACTCACCATATGAAATCGGATCGTGCTCTCTCTCCGAAAATCCTATTGCTACCATGTTTGAAGGCGATCCTAGTGGAGTGAAGACATTTCCACCTACACCAACTGCAAAGACAAGAACGAGCGGGAGAATCGTACTCACGCTTGACAAAGTGACTGCAATTGGTGCAAGCACGGCAGAAACTGGCAAATTATCAAGAAATGCAGAGAGAGTTGCTGGTACCCAAACCATGAACACAATTGCTGCAATCGAGTTGTCGCCAATTATGTTTTGCAGAAATCCACCTAGATCACTAATCAGACCTGTGATATTGAGACCTCCTACAAGACCAAACAGTCCGACAAGGAAGAAGACAGTATCCCATCCTACCTCCGCCAGAAACTCTACTGCTCTATCATGAGCCAGAATTAGTAAGGCGGAGGCAACGAGGAGCGCAACCATTACCGGTGGTATGTGGAATGATGGACCTAATGCAAATCCAACCACTAGGAATGCAAAGGCAACGACTGACGCATAGAAATCTCTTCTAGACTTTATCATAACTGTTGGGTCGATATCCAGTAGGAACTCAACAGCATTTGCATCACTTACTCCAAATGAAGAGCTATAGTGATTATTGAGTATGAGCCAGGTCACAATCAGTAGTATGAATGAAAGTGGCATGAAAGTGATGAATAGGAGTCCAGCATCTAGATTTGTTTCATTTGCAATCACAATATTAGGTACTGCCCCAACAATTGACGGAACAGACCCAATATTACAGACAATCGCTTCTGAAACTAGAAATGGTTTGAAATCAACTTCTAGCGCTCTACAAACTTGTATTGTGAGTGGTGCCATAATCAGAGTTGTTGAAACATTATCAAGAAAGAGTGAGATGAAGAAAACGAAGAGCAGGAACAGGGTGTAGAGGGTCTTATGAATTCCACCACTGGGCTTTGCAAGAGCAAGTGCTAGATATTGAAACATCCCAGATGCTCCTGCAACAGCAACAATAATCATCATTGCAGTCACAAAGAGGACCGTATCCCACTCGATTGTTTCGATGAAGTGAACGAAATCTAATGGTTGATTTACTGGGTCTAATAGATTCGTTGCCCAAAAAACCACCCCGACGATTGCCATCCCAAGTAACGACATTCCTGTTCGGTTAAGCTTCTCAGAACTAATCAACGCGTAGGTGATAATAAACACTACAAGAACTGTTAATCCAAGAGCATCCATTCTGTTATTATCACCATCCAACTATCCGGAAATTTCTTGTAGATATGATTTCTACAAACACAATCCTAGGTTAAATGGAGGCCCTACTCATTAATCTGTCGTCAATTTCTTGAAATAAGTCATTAGAACTGCCAGACCAAATCCTTGATATTGTATTGACATCGTATTCTCGAAAACTAGCTTTTAGGACGATTAACTATGACAAACAGAATTGTAGCCCATACACCCAAAGAAGTGGATCTCTCAGAAACCAAGGCTGTGGTTGACCAAGAGGAGATTACAGACACATATGCACTTTACCTAGATGATGAAAGCCACTCCTTTGATGGTGCTGCTGAGAAGATAATTTTCCCCTCTACAGAGGCAGAAGTTGCAACTATAATGAAGAATGCATTTGAAAGCAGCACCCCTGTAACAATTCAGGGTGGCAGGACAGGTCTCACTGGTGCAGCAGTGCCTTTAGGTGGAATCGCTCTGAATCTTGAGAAGATGAATCAGCTCTTGTATATGAAATATGATGAGTCTAAGGATCAGTACTCGATTGCTGCACAGACTGGTATGACTCTGGAGGACCTGGTCGATGCTGTACAATCAAAGAAACTCGAAAAGCTACGAGACAAAGGAACAGCTGAACAGCAAAAAGCGTTAGAACGTTTTCTGAATGAAACCGAGACATTCTCATTTCCAGTTGATCCTACAGAGATGAGTGCTTGGTTGGGTGGCATTACTGCCTGTAATGCCTCAGGCGCTAGGACATTCAAATACGGGGCTGTTAGACCTTGGGTCCGTCACCTCAAGGTAGTTTTGGCAAATGGGGACTTACTCGATATCAATCGTGGGGATGTAACTGCAGACAATGGAAAATTCGTAGTTGTTCTCGGTAATGGTACTGAAATTGATGTGCCTATACCAACTTACAAAATGCCAGAAACAAAGAACGCCGCAGGTCTCTACGCAAAGCCTGACATGGATCTTATTGATCTCTTCGTAGGTTCTGAAGGCATCCTCGGTGTCATAACAGAAGTCGAATTGGGTCTGGTGAAACTTGAGGAGAATATAATGACTGTAATGGCATTCTTCCCAAGTATTGAGGACGCGGTTAATTTCACCTGTGATGTTCGATCACCCGACTCTCCAATAAAAATGGACTTTATCGAATACTTTGGAACCAATGCGATTAAGATGATTAGGGAAAAGGCCGGTTCGGCAGGAATCACAGTCCCTGCAATGAAGGAGGACACGAAAGCCATAATCTTCTTCGAATTCTCATTTACTCCAGAGAACATGGAGGAGCTAGTGATGGGTCTCGAAGAAATCCTGATGAAGAACAATTCATCTTCTGAATCAAGCTGGGCGGGGATGGATCGTTCTGAACTTGCTAAGATGAAGACAGTCAGGCACTTTGTGCCTGAAACGGTCAATGGCATAATAGCTCAGAGAAAGGCTGAGTATTCTGAGGTTCATAAGATTGGAACTGACATGGCAGTTCCAGATGACGCTTTGAAGGATTACCTCAATTACTATATCTCAACACTTGAGGAGCAGGGAATGGAGTATGCTATGTGGGGTCACATTGGGGATAACCACATTCATGTTAATATGTTACCTCGTAATAATGAGGAAGTAGAACAGGGTATGCAGAACTACATGACCTTTGCCAAGAGAGCTATTGAACTGGGTGGCACTGTTGCAGCAGAACATGGTATTGGGAAACTCAAACGTGCATTTCTAGAGGCAATGTATGGAGAGAAGGGCATCTCAGAGATGCAGGCTGTGAAGAAGTCACTAGACACGAAATGGCTGCTTAATAGAGGCAACATGGTCGCTGTTCCTGCTGATGGTAGCTAGTAAAATTCAGATTTGAGCTTGGACCTCAGCCTTGGTCATCTTAGCACAGAGGTCTGGCTCTTCCTCGCAGAGTCGCTTCATATCACGGATGCCTATTTCATGCCAATACTCTTGAAGAGCTTCTTCAAGGGTCATTGAGTCATTACCCCGGCATTGCACAACAACATTTCTTATTCCAGTCGCCAGTTCCTCTACTGTAGATTTTCTAACTTTCACTCGTCCCCAAAAATCACAGAGAGCTCCACGACAAGGGCCTTTGACCATAACGCAGTATGATGCCATGAAGAAACCTCGGTTGAATTAAAATGAGCGAATTTTTGCATATCTTAAGGCTTACCTTGACGGATGTAGCTATGATATGCTTGAAATATCGATACTCAATTACCTATCTAGTATTCTCGGTGCTTCCAAGATGAATGATGAATCAAAACCATCCGGCGTTGGTCCAAAGATACAGAAGGAGAAAGAAACTGTCGAGAGAATGATTCGTCTATACTGCGAGAAGAAACATAGTTCAGCCAAGGGCACCCTTTGTTCTGATTGTCAGGGCTTACTAGAATATTCACATAAAAGGTTAGAACAATGTCGGTACCAGGAAGACAAACCAACGTGTCGGAAGTGTCCGGTTCATTGTTATAAGCCAACAAAGAGGAAAGAAATCCGTCAAGTTATGAGGTTCTCCGGTCCTCGACTTGCTTTGAGGGCACCAATAGATTGGATACGGCATCAACTTCATGATCGAGATGATGTTGACTAGGAAGGTAGCAGAGCGGCCACAGGTTTAGTGGCTCGCTCGTTTATTCTATTTGTGTACCACTTCAACGAGATGAGCACTGCAGCTGATACAGGGATCATATGCACGAGCAATCATCTCGAATTGGAGCTCAATATTATCAAGCTGTTTCTTTGCAAGTAGTTGCTCGCCACTGGTTAGGATGAAAGCCTCAATATCATCAAGGAACATCGCTGTGGGAGTGATGAAATCTGCTGCAGTTATCTTCCCGTCTTTTACCTCGTAATGGTGAATCAGTGTACCACGAGGGGCTTCAACAGCACCAGTACCCTTACCAGTTTCCTGTGTTGGTGGTGCGATCTCCGGATTTTCACTCACAAGGAGCTTGTTAACAATTTCAATGATACTCTCAAGTGAATAGACCTGTTCTATTGCTTGCGCATGATTGTTGAACAAGGGATTACGATGCCAACGCTCAGTCACAAGTTTGTCATAAGCTGCTTTAGCTTTGCCCTTCAGACGATCACCAATGAGCAAGACCCGTGCCAGAGCTCCAACTGTGAATGGTTTGTTATTATATCGACTCCGCTTTGCGAAGCTATGACTCACCACACGCTCCTTGATGACATTCTTATAATTCTCAACCGGGTGCTCTTCACCATCAGAAGTGATGAGGATATCACCATGATAGCCATAGTCCTCTCCTGGTGGTTTACAGCAAAGAAACTGAGTCTCTCGTTCCATGTGGTCTGGTATTTCCAAGCCTCCAAGAAGGTCAATCGTTGCGACTGCAAAATCTAGGAGTTCGATAGCCTCCTCTTT
>JBHLPA010000107.1:0-7731 GCA_048939935.1 Promethearchaeota archaeon
TTGAGAAGATAGACCTTATGACACAAAGAGTGAGTATGTGAACATTTGACGATTCTATCAACAATGATCTGGCAATAGACACTTGAGTGAGCTGAGGGAAAGCTAAGGGTGTACGACAGGAATATTTTAAACAAATAATTGATTAAAACCATTACCTTAAATTACCTATAATTGGTACATATTGTGCCAAATAAAGGAAGAATATTATCACAAATAATTGTTGAAATATTATAATAGATGTTAAAGTTAATTGTCGAAAAATCGTCAAGAAGTGAGCGTGAAAATGAAGGATAGATAACCATAGTTAATTTGTATTACTCATGTGTGACAGTCAAAAATCCTTGTTTAATATGCCAGTCATCCGAATCTTAACATACGAGAAATACTAGTTTCCTTGAGTCAAATCAGTCCAGTTACTTCTACTTAGACCTTATTTCCTGGAATAGATCACTAGTTGTTTCTGGAGGTATATCTGGTTCATCCTTTATCACCAATGATATTGCATTTTCAGGACAACCAACGATACAATTACCACAACCAATACACCTCTTCTGAATTAGTCTGGCTAATCCATCTTCAAGTGTGATTGCGTCCATTTGACACCTCTCAACGCAAGTACCACAACCACTGCATGCATCCATATCAATCAAAGCTTGATAATTACTGGATGTATAGTTAGCTGGATTATCTAGACGTTTCAAGCTAGCTATACCGCTACAACAACAAGAGCAACAGCTACATACAAAGACCAATTCTTGTGAATTACTAACTTGGAATATCAGTCCTTCATCCTCGTTTTGTTTTAGATAAGCAAGAGCCTCATCTTTCGTAATCTCACGGCCCCACCCCTGCTCATTATACATCCCTGCCATTTTTCCCATTCCCATGCATACTTCTCGACGGTCAGTGATTTCACAAGGGTGGTTTCGAAGATCATTTGATTGGCGACAGATACAATTGATAATCGTGAAAGGCCCAGGAGATTGTTCAAATTGAACCTTGATATCATCATACCGAGCAATAGGAGTCTCATGTTCGATTTCAATCCCAACAGGTATGATTCGTAGCTGTTTAACCGAAGAATTTACTGGCCCCCACGCCTCTTTCCAATATTGATCCAAATCCTTCTGAAACTCCTTTGTCAGTTTGTTCACTTGGAATTCATAAATCCCCACAACAAGCAAGGCATTTGCATAGATTTTGGAGCCATCTAACGTGTAACCCATTATGGATCCTTTCTTAGCCATATTGTCAAGGAGTTTCTCCACATCATCCAATGAATACCCAAGATGCTTGATGCGATCATAAATCACTTCCAATGGCTCATAAGTATCAAAAACACCAGGATATCCACAATTCAATACCAAAGCAATCTCAGCCTCTTCAAGGGTAAACAGATGCTTTAGTAACCGTATTTCTACACCTGACTTTGTAGCGGGAAATCGCATAGGAAATCTATCAAAGTGCTCTTGTAGCCTCCTATAAACATCAGAGCTCATGTCTAACCACACGGTCAAGTGGAGGTTTCTAGACCATTTCAATCTATTCTATGACATGCTTATCCAAGTATTACAAGGTCCAAGATAGGTTCCCTCCAGATGTAACACCTCCGACGATTGATTCACCAGCATACATCGAAGATGAAGAATTTAGCTCAGGTTACTCGATTACTTGACATAAAATCTAAGAGTTTATTAATCAAATACAGGATGGAACAAACTCAACTCGCGTGCAGTTGAGGGTTTGCATATGCCCTGGTTATTGTACTATCTCCCTAGCATATTTACTGCAATAATATGCTATTTCAGTTTTCAGGAAAGTCAATGGATAAGGAAGAAAAGGAATGGTATGATATTTCTACTTCTAAGTACTCTTGTTATTTCACCTTTTTTGATAGGCAGTCAGTGCGAAATCAATGCTTATTACTGTGGTAAAAGTAGTGTATCTGCTAACTTTTCCCTCTCACCAGGAGAAAACAATAAACTGGGCCCTTTATCAAACCAAGGAGCTCTTCGTGGATCAGATTTTGAAGTTCAAATTCTTGTGGAAAATGGAAATGTCACATTTTACATTATGGATGAGAATCGACCAGATGTATTCCATTATTTAGACACTTATGCTAATGAAACGTTTCTTTCTGTTTCTCTGCCATATCCTGTGGCTAACTGGACTGCAAATTACTATAATCCGAGTCAGAATCAAACTATAGAAGTAGATACACAGATTATGCTGTGGACCATCGCAATTTATCAATCTCCTTTGGCAAAAAGAAAGCAGGTATTGCTAATACCACATCAAATTTTGGCAACTTTGTGGATCTGTGCTGGAGTTGCATCATTTAAGCAATGGAAACTGAAAGCCAAACAAGAGAAAAGCGAGCTTTGAATGAAGACCGCATACTCAAGAAGAAAGGAGATTCAGTTTGAACCCCAATAGGCACCTAGTAATATTGAGTTAGGCATGTATTACAAGCCCAAATATAGAAAGGTGTACAGTATTCATGTACAGTAAACGCTCTGTTTCATGGTCCTGAAATAGTCGCGTCGCATTGGCCGGAGTTAGGAACTCGCCTCCGAGTATAGTTTCGGGTTCTCTCTCGTTCCCGCTTCTCTCCTCCTTTAAGATGTACTCACTGGGACTAACGTGTACTAATTCGGATATTGCGAGCAAGCGTGTACTGACCTCTATGACACCCCTAAGCTGGCCAGGGGTAAACCATTGCCATACATGGAGTCTGGTCAGTACACGCAAATCTCCCTCTTTTGAAACAATCAACTTCCAACGTTTACCTTTGTTTTGACCAAGATTATTAGGAGCATTTCACCCGTAGGTATCTAGTAGGATGACGCTTGATACTGATGTAATCATTATTGGAGCTGGACCAGCAGGTCTCACAGCAGCTCGAAGGCTCTCAGAACGTGGAATAGAGTACACGTTACTTTCAAGAGAGGGCAACCCCGGAGCTGAAAAAGCGTGTGGAGGGTATGTTCCTACAAGAGCACTTGAAGAATTCAACTTGAATAACATACCAGAGGCTCATGAAGTCAAAGCTATCAGGATGAAGTTTCCAGGTATTGAAATGATAAAGGTTGAGTTTGATGATACAGTAGGGGTAAATGTCAGTCGTGAGAATTTTGGAGCCGCACTTCTCAAGAAAATTGACACTGGCACTGGAGAGATCTGGTTGAACACTGAAGCAGGTTTGATATCAACTACAACCGAAAGATGCACTGTAATGTATAGGAGAGGAGAAGAGTCTGGCACTATCTCAGCGAACCTCATCATTGATGCAAGTGGTGTTAATCCAGTAAGTCTTCGTTTCACTTCTATTAGAAACAGACCAACAAACTCTGGGATAGGGTATGGCGTCCAGTATCAAGTAAGAACTAAAAAACCACTAGAGATTACGAATGATTTCTACTATGGCAGTGAGTTCTCTCCAAGGGGCTATGCCTGGAATTTCCCACGGGGTCACGAAACAGTATTGGGAACTGGGGGCATTGTTGAAAAAGTCAGGGATAGTAAGAGGAGAACATTCGCATATCTTGATCATCTTGTCAATAACACTGAGCCCATAGCAACCGAGTTGAGTGATGCAGGATTTGAGATTGTAAAGAGAGAGGCGGCTTTGATGCCACTGGTGGGAATATTCAGGCCGTCATATGGAAGACGCATCATGCTTGTGGGTGATGCGGCTTGCCACTGCTCACCCATAACAGGAGAAGGTATACACTATTCCATGAAGGGAGGACTCACTGCTGCAGAAGTCGCAGCTGATTGTATTCAGAAGAATGATTTCAGTGAAGAAGCATTATCACGCTATGAGAAACAATGGACAAAGGACTTTGGTTCTGATCTGAAGTGGGGTCTCTGGTTACAGAGGAGATTCTTGGAATCAGGTTCAAGCTCAATGGGTTCTACATTTCTAAATTCAGACAAATCAACTCGAGTAATTGCAGAGATGCTTGCGGGAATTCGATCAGTCAGAAGTGCGATTCTTTCAGCCGCACCAGGCTATCTTCTTTCTAAAATAAGACGAGGTTGAGCTAAAGCAAACACAGATTTACAATTGAGCCCGAACGAAAATACTTTATATTGCGATTTTGTCAAAATAATTTATCTTTATTGCGAAATATGCAATTCGGAAATATGCTGTTGCGAATTCCGCACAAAATCAAACACCAAAGGTGAAGGCGTTGGCAAAACTCCACTTGTACGATAATGGATTTCTCATCTCTTCCTCACGTACATCCTTTTCGTATGTGGAGTACGGATACGCAGCAGACAAGCAAGAATTCGAACAGACCGCAAAGCCGTGGAGCAAGCTCTCTGAGCAGATGGGACCTTGTTCAGAGAGCTCATCAGCACCACCCCTGGGTGGTAAAGACATAACGAGATCGCCAGTTCAATCAATGAAAGACCTTGAAGACCACAGCAAGCATAGCACCGATTCATCGACGCGTTTGACTGGTCACTCTCTAGAAGAAGAAACCACAACTTTCTACAAGAGAGCCACCAGGTACATCAGCGACATTTGGCTATTAATACAACATTATTGATACTTAGATGAACAATGAATAGCTAGCGGTCTCGTTTCCCTTTGAGTGACTTTATTGCCACACTTCATCTGACCAACGCGCATCAATCTGATTCTCAGCCAGACGTATTACGTCTGGAGATTCATCCTCCAACGCCTTGCGAATAATCACCGCAGCATCCGGTTTCTCTAACAACCGTGTTGCTCGAACAATGGCATTCCGAATGAGCTCATGCTTACTGTGCAGGAGACGAAGAAGAATTTCCACTGAATTAGAGCCTGCCTGGAGAGCCACTGAATCCAAGGTCTCATCAATCATGGTGGATGGCATTCCTTTTGCAAGTAGGTTGTTAAGAATGGAATTTATCCGCGCAATGTCAACAATAGGTGGTTTTGATTTAACAGAAGGAACGATAAGTTTCATTCCTGCAAGTCGAGATGTAAGAGTGGAATATGCACGAGCAGCCTCTTTACGTACAGATGTTGACCTATCATTCTTCATTATATCATCAAGTAAGTCGAGGGTCTCATGATCACCAAACTCTCCAAGCTGCTTTAACGCCCTATTTCTAAGCGAGTGTGAAGTATTTGTTGCAATGTCAGATAGGATATCATTACATAGTTGAGACTTGGCATCAATTATCGCAAGCATAGCTTTGTGTTGTTGATTAAAATCACTCGAGTAAATGCTTGACCGAGCTGATTTCACTCTATGAAGCATCTCCAGTTCACGAGATCCTTCATATCTATCTGCATAACGACTTTTTTGTGAGTGGACTCTCCTCGGCCTTCGTCTATTCTTTACATATTCTTCCCATTCATTGGAATCTATCTTCACAAGCATAGAATCAGTATCCCATCCGGTGGCAGCAAGGCTCTTCTTGATTGTAAGGTATTGCTCCTCCTCCGTAACTATGTCAAAGAATCTGTGCTCATGTGCTGCTGTAACTATCTTACTTCCATAATATGTGTCTAACAAGTCTGCTATACAATACAGCCTAGGTATGCTATCTTTGTATTGAATTTTGCATCTAGATAGTTCCTCTGTTCTTTGTTCAAGGATAGAAGGAACAAGAATTGCATAGTGACCCTTACTAATGCTCTGGATATTGATACAGAACTGATCAAATCTACTGTCCTTCGTGTCTAGAAGAGTTCTAATGAAATCAACCATGAATTCCTGAGGATTTTCTTGTATATTGTTCTCCTGCAGTATGTCCAATACATATATTGATGGAATCTGGACAGCATAATAGATATCCCACATTCCCAAGAAACGAAAGATATGGTCTCTCCGTTCTAATGTGACATGAGGATCCTGTTTCTCTACTTCTTCAAGTCCCAGGATAAGATCAGACAGTGTATTAGTTCTCGATGCAGTCTCTATCAGTTGAGAACTTCTCAGGTAATTTCGTTCTTCGACTGCGACTTGAAAATTAACTGCAATATCCTTCAAATTATCTCAGACGATAGAACTCTGGCAAACTTATCAACATAACCAAATCGCAAAGGAAAAGAGTGAAGATGGCCTAGCTTCTGCACGCTAGGCCAACAAAGAGGGTGAGGAGAACTAAGACCCAGTTCCGCGCATCTTATGGACAATGAAACACTTCTCTCGATATGCCTGATCTTCGAGGTCGTTGATAAAATTCTCAAGCTTCTTGACCCGCGTGAACTCCTCTTCAATCCCAAGATCTCGAACTTGAATCAATGCTTTCTTGTGCTCAATTCGCACATATATTCCGCCCAGTCCCACGCCGTGCTTCATGTACACGGGATCGTCCTGGTTCTTAACTCGATAGAAACCCTGTCTTCTGAGCATTCTACTGAACATCATCATATGTGTCGTACCCTCCCGGCGGTAGACATAGAGCGTAAACGCTAACCGAAATATAAAGGAATAGGGTTTCTATAGTACACGCAAGCTTTTCGCGCCATATACTATACGGCGTAAGCTGCCAATTATTGTACAAATAGAAAAATATCATGCTAAAATCTGCACAATTTAACTGTTTTAAATAGAATATCAGAACATATGAGCTAGATATAATAAGTTCTAGCTTCCAAGCATATAGAATGGCGCGGATTAGCTCAACGTTTACATAATGAATGACTCTGTGAAAACCATGCTGTCCATAACGTTTACATCTGATTTTGCTGAACGTTTACAATAATAACATATAATCTGTATGACCCCATAATGAGACAAAGTGAGACAGAGTTCCTTGAGACAAATGGTTTATCTTTCAGATTATTAGCTCACACTACCAAGTTTCAATCATGAATTGTTCTTTAGTATACGCCGCATGTTGAGAGAGGAAAATAGGTCAATATAAGGGAAAGAAATCAATCAATAAACATCATTCTAAAGACAACCCTTAAAATGAGTTCAGCCTGAATCGAGAGCCAAGGCGAACATAATGCAATTTGATCTTCTGCAGATAATTCAGACAATGCCCGGTTCAACAATTTTCATTATGTTAGTAGCAATCGCATTGGCACTAATATCAATCTGGGCAACTCAGAGATTCACCGATATGGAGAAAATGAAGGCGGATATGGAGGAGATTAATGCATGGAGAGAACGCTTCAACAAAGCAAGGAAGACAATGAATCCCGCTGAGCTCCAACAGGTCATGGATGACCAAGGGAGAATCATGAGACTTCAGAGTTCGATGATGGGAGCCAGAATGAAGCCAATGTGTGTCTACTATATCCCATTTCTCATCATCTTTGCGATCTTGAACACAATTTATGGAAATAGTATTGTAGCGATAATCCCATTCAACCTTGACAAATTGCTTCCATTCATTAGTGGTTGGATCGGAAATTCTGTAACAGGAGGATTCGGTCTTAGCTATTATGGGTACTATTTCCTCGTTGGTCTCGGGCTTGGAAACATCATTAGACGACCATTTGGGCTCTCGATGACCACGTAGAAACATCCTTTCTATAAGCGCTGTGTTGCACCATAGATGATACATGGATTACGTGCTTCAGCTCCCTTTTATTCAGTAGACATCAATGCACTACTGCGGTTCCCACGGGAGCAGTCTCGAGTATCGACTGCGGGGACAAGAGAAAGGATGTGACCTGCATTCTATGTATCATCCCTATGGTCTTTCTTCCATGTTGCATCCTTTCTCTGCACTTTATTGTTCAATCAGTAACCGTTTTAACTCAGGTACTGGAGT
>JBHLPA010000108.1:0-7731 GCA_048939935.1 Promethearchaeota archaeon
TCTCGACGCACACCTCCAATCGTCAAAAAGGAGGTAATCACACGATTCCCTGTGATTAGCTCGATAAGATCCATTACTACCTCTCGATCTCTCCAGACGTACTGAAACAGGGTATCATAACCAATTTCGTGTCCTGTATGACCAATAAGTAATAAATGACTTTGAATTCTATTCAGCTCAAGGACAATCGTTCGTAGGTATTTTCCTCTTGCTGGAACCTCAGTATCGAGTATGGTCTCAACCGCTTGACAGAAGGTTGTACTGTGACAACTGTTACATATTCCACATATTCTCTCTACAAGGTACACATCCTTGGGATAATTCCGTGATTCTGTAGCTTTCTCCACACCCCTATGAGCATACCCAATCCGTGGAGTGACTCTGGTCACCGTTTCTCCGTCTACATCAACAAGAAATCGTTCAGGTTCTAAAAGGGCAGGATGTTGGGGTCCTATTACAATCTTTGTTGTCACGACTTCTCTATTGCTGGTCACTTCTGGTTCAGCTGAGACCTCGCTGAATCTTGTTTCAGCACTTGGATTTTCTGCATTCTTCCTGAGAGGAAATAGATTTGTTGGCCAAGCCTCAGGAATTATGAGTTTCTCAGGATTTGGATGCCCTTTGAATTTAACACCAAAAAGGTCAGCAGTTTCGCGTTCATGAAAATTGGCACCAGGGATTATATTAGTAATACTGGGAATCTTCGGGTTCTTGGATGGTATCTCACATCTAACAGTGGCGATTGTACCAAGGGTTCTAAGATGATAAAGAATCTCAAATTTATCATCTAAATCCACACAGCTGATTGCTGACAGTGTTGTAGCATCATCGATTGTCAACATTGTTTCTATTGTCTTACTAAGTTGCTTTGGATTAATCCGAAAAGCAAGTGTGTTTGGTTTTAATGACTCAACAACGATGTTGTCTTCACCAAGATTGTCGGTAACTATTGAGCGGATTCGATCATTCACATCACTCATCTTCACTCGCCTCCAGTTTCTTCAGGAGTTTTACGACTCCATCAATCAGTGCTTCAGGTCTAGGTGGACATCCTGGAATATAGATGTCAACTGGGATCACCTTATCCACACCGCCTAACACTGGATAGTCGCCAGCGAAAACTCCCCCGGTGCATCCACAAGCTCCAATCGCAATGACGAAGGCGGGTTTCGCCATTTGTTCATATATGCGTTTAAGTCTGTCAGCACACTGTCTAGTCACTACTCCGGTGACTAGAAGAACATCTGCATGCCTTGGGGATGGCTCGAGTTGAACACCAAACCTGTATACATCATATCTCGGTGTTAATAGAGCTGCAACTTCGATGTCGCATCCATTGCATGATCCTGAATTGAAATGAAGGACCCACGGAGACCTCAATCCCGCCCACCGAACTATTCTCGAAGCGCACACTATTGCTTTCCTCCATCTAGAAACAAGAATACTGAAACGAGTATGATGGATAGGTACATCATCAAAGGGAGTAGGTTCACAATAGTGACCTCAAACACTGAAAATGCGATGATAAGCAAAGAAGAATCTATTACAAGGAAATACACAAGGTATCGATACAACGATGCCTGAAGTCGTTGTGACACCCTAATCGGTTTTTCACCGCAAGCATATTGTACTTTTCCTGGTTCTCTATCTTCAGTTTTCGGGGCAAGTCGGTTTCCAAGAATGCAAATCAAGGAAGACGCAGCCAAAACCATGAGGAATGCAATTAGATAATCCGTGACCGTAAAACATCCCTTCAGAGAGATGTGTAATCCCACAAGTGAGGTTCACTGTTCTTTTTTATCAATTAGTTGGCCTAAGATATATTATATAAAATCTGGCTTAGCGCAATATTTCCACTGATTTCTGCTCATTCAAAAAAAGCATCAATCCTTTCGAAATTCATTCTGTTGGCTATCTCTCCGTTTGAAATTCATCGTCTTATCCAAAGTCGTATATAATGGAACCAGACGGTTGCTGCTGGGATTATAGCTTAATTATAAAATAATCAATTGGAAATCAAAAGGAGACCTGATGTCTGTTGGCAGCAATGATTGAAACTATTGACCTTGTAAAAGAATATGATGGATTAACAGCTGTTGACAAAGTAAATCTCACTATTGAAAAAGGTGAGATATTTGGACTACTTGGCCCTAACGGGGCAGGCAAGTCCACACTGATAAAAATGCTCGTCACATTGTTGTCACCTACTTCTGGAAAGACGTTAGTTGCTGGTTTCGATTCATCTGCACAAGCATCTGAGGTGCGAAGACGAATAGGTTACGTTCCCCAAGAGTCTGCATTGGATGCAAGACTAACTGCATATGAAAATTTAGAGCTTTTTGCTGAACTCTATGACTTGCCCAAAGGCAACCTCAAAAACAAGATACAAGAAGTTCTCGAACTAGTTGAACTCGATAAAAGGAAAGATGATCTAGTCGCATATTATAGTGGTGGGATGAAACGGCGTCTCGAAATCGCACGTGGATTACTTCCGTCCCCCGAAGTTTTGTTTTTAGATGAACCGACACTTGGATTAGACCCTCAGACAAGACGTGTAGTTTGGGATTTTATTCACAGACTTCAGAATGAATGGCATCTAACTATACTTGCAACAACACATTATCTCGAGGAAGCTGAAAATGAGATGGACAGAGTTGCTATCATTGACAAAGGTTGTATAATGGCATTAGGTACTCCTTCCGAGTTAACATCAAATTATGGTAGAGATTTGATTGAACTAATGATTAAGCCATCAAATAGCAATAACACTCAGGAGCAGCTTCAATCAAAACTTGACTCATTGCAACTAGGTAATGAATTTTCCATCCGAGGTAACGAAATCAGAATTCATGTTAAAGATGGGAAAAGGGTTTTGCCCACTATAATGCACAAGATGGAATCAGTTGGTTTAGAAATAGATTCAATATCTGTAAGAACCCCCTCACTCGATGATGTCTTTATCAAATACACAGGGCGAGGTATACGTGAAGAAGAAGACACAGACAGAATAAAGAAAGACCGGGCAAGGCTAATTGGAAGAATGAGGAGGCGGATATAGATTGGTACTTAGAGTGACACGTGCAATATGGAAGCGAGAGATGCGTAAGTGGCGACGAAATAAAGTTCAGCTAATTAGCTCCTTGTTATTGCCCATCCTGTTCCTCGTCGTCATCGGGAATGCATACTCTGGTACATTCCAAAATGTGCCTGTTGCTGTGATTAACCTTGACAATGGAATACCCGCACAGGTTTTTGATGATGCGCTTCATAATTCAACCGCATTATCCATTGTTTCTGACAATCTTTCAGTTGAAGAAGCACAGATGATGATAGATGATGGTATGATTGATGGCTACATAATGATCCCGGCGAATTTCAGTTTGAGCCTTTTACCTCTCCCTTGGGGGGTCATTCCGAACGAAGGTACCAAGATTAATGTGACCGTTGATAACACCAATCAACTTGTATCGCAAGCACTTCCTGGGATTGCGGCTGAAGCATTGAACGAAACTGTTCATGATTCTAGAGTTTCCTCATGGTTCACAAATATCACTTCTATACCTTATCGAACTGGTGGGTCCTACATTAACAATCTTGATCGATATTCAACTGGGTATGGATTCATAGATTTTCTTGCTCCCGGAATCCTAGCAATGACAATTCTCTTCACATCTCTATTTGCCGCTGGTATGCCGGTGATTCTTGACCGAGAGATAGGTTAT
Source organism: Promethearchaeota archaeon (assembly GCA_048939935.1). GTDB lineage: Archaea > Asgardarchaeota > Thorarchaeia > Thorarchaeales > Thorarchaeaceae > SMTZ1-45. Next base: position 3,723 of record JBHLPA010000108.1, read on the forward strand.
TTCGATATGTTGTTGACTACCCCCTCTCGACGTAGCGAGATTGTTTTGGGATTTACATCAGCTGGCGTGACAAAGGTTGTGGCTCAAGCAACATTTGTCCTATTGATTGCTGTGATCCTTGGAATTCATGTTGCGTTAACTCCGCTATCAATCATTTACATATACGTTCTGACCATTCTTCTTGCGCTTGTCTTTGTTGGAATCTCTATAGCGTTGAGTGCTAGAATCGAATTGACGGCTTTTCAGTTTGTGAATGGACTGATTAACTTCCCAGTGTTCTTCTTGTCAGGAGCATTCTACCCTGTTGAGTCTCTACCTACATGGCTGAGGAGTATTGTACTCTACAATCCTATGACATATGCAGTAGATGGTCTCAGAGCAGTAATGATCAAGGGTACAAGCCTATTTCTTGTCCTACCAGATGTGTTTGTAGTTGCAGTTTTCGCCCTATTGACCCAAGTACTTGGTAATTTAGCATTCTATTTTGCACTCTCGGGCAGAAAATTCCAGCTATTTCATAGGCAGGAGGCAAGAATCTCCACTACATCAGTTTAGGGGAATTCCGTAATTATCTACCCAAGAATCTATGGTCATCGTGATTGTGATACACAGCGATTCTTGTCCTCATCCCTTTCAAGCACATAATTCATTAGTGCTTTGAAAAGCTCAGAATTGAGAGAAATGACCGCAACAGCAGCGCATCCCCTAGAGATGAAACAATTATCAATGTCATTTGATGAGAGGATAATCTTCAGGGACTTTTCAATGGCCCTAAATCATGAAGAAACCCTTGGTTTGACTGGTCCTTCTGGTAGGGGAAAGTCGACTATACTTCGGATTGCCATCAATTTAATCCAACCAACATCTGGTGAGGTACTCTTTCAGGGAGAAAATATTCAAAGTTATGATCCTCGAGAGTTGAGAAGAAGAATGATTCTCGTTCCTCAAAGGGCAAGTATGTTTCCTAGAACGGTTGAAGAGAATCTCCTTTGGGGCTTGAAAATTCATGGCATTGAAGCTACAGATGAAATTCTCATTGAAGTGCTGGATGAGGTGGAATTGGAAGCAAGATTCCTGAGTAAGGTTGCACAGACACTCTCGGGAGGAGAACAACAAAGGGTAGCTTTGGCCAGAGCGCTTTTGCTAGAACCAGAGGTACTTCTTCTGGATGAACCCACCTCAGCATTGGATGAAGAAACCCAAGTTGCGATTGAAAAGACTATCAACACGATAATCTCAGAGAGGTCTATCAGCGTTTTGATTGTAACTCACGATAAGTTACAGGCAAGTAGATTCACTTCTAGAATTCTTGACATATCTGATTTTGGAGGTTGATTAGTTGCAGATAGATGTAATCAACTTAATCCTCAATCCTCCTCCAGAACTGATTGATGCGTTCTTCAGTTATTTGGTAGGATTAATACTGGTGGTCATTATAGTCTTACTATCAAAATGGCAAGGAATAGGTGTAGAGGACAAGCTTCTCATTGGAACAATACGAGGCACAATACAAATCATCCTGATGGCACTGGTCCTTGAGATCATTTTCGAACTCAAGGACATGGTACTCATCTTCGGTCTCCTCACCATAATGTCGATTTTCGCGGCTCACACTGCGGCTTCAAATCTCGATGAGATTCCTGGCGTCATGAAGGCAACACTACCTGGAATCACTATAGGATCACTCTTTGTCATGCTTCTATGCGTGATTCTTGGTATAGTGGAGCCAGTGGGTGAGTACATCATCCCAATGGGAGGAATGGTGATAGGGAACTCTATGGGTTTGTCCAGCCTGGCTTTGGAGAGAATGTGGTCCAATGCTCAAAAGCAAAGAGATCTTTTGGAAACCGCTCTTGCTCTAGGTGCGAGTTCATATCAAGCCCTAGACATAACAATCAAGGAGTCAGTGAAAGCAGGACTTTTACCAAATCTGAATCGGTATGCTGCTCTAGGGATTGTCACGATACCAGGACTCATGTCTGGTATGATAATTGGTGGAATGCTTCCAGTTGTCGCAGCGTTGTACCAGGTTATTGTATTTCCCATGATTTTTCTAGGGTCCATCATAAATGCGTTGATCTCATCTAGGATATTTCTCGGACAAATGTTCAATGATAGACTTCAGATTATGGTACCACCTCTAGGCGAATAGCACTAGGATAAGACTTCGTGAGCCTTCTTGAGCTGGTCTATGATCTCGATGTTCTGAGGACATTTCTCCAGGCAGTCTCCGCACTCCTCACATGCAGTGGCATCCTTGCCTGGTGCCCAGGGAGTTTTCCCAATTAGTGAGTAGTACCGTTTCGCGCTTTCATGGTCTCCATAGATTTGGTAACGTTGCAACGCCTCGAAGATGAAGCTGATACTCACTTCATTTGGACAGGGTTGACAATATTTACACTGAGTGCATATGTTGTCACACAACTCCTTGAAACGTTGAGCAATATTGGCGATTGACTCCTTTTCCTTCTCAGTGGGTTTGTCATAATCTTCATGTGATGCTATACTGAGATTGTCATCCAGCATTTCTTCAGAACCCATACCAGACAGTGCAACAGAAACATTCGGGTTTTTCAATACAAATTTCAAAGCCAGGTCTGCGAAATTATTCCGACCAGGTGTCAACCATTGCTTCATCTCATCAGGCAGGTTCGTTCCTGCTAGCCGACCACCACCCACTGAGCCCATGGTAGCCACTGCGAGACCTTTTTCCCCTGCGTAATTGATCATCTCATGGTTGACTTGATCAACAATGTTGTATTGGACAAGCATTAACTCAAAGTAGCCAGTATCAATAAGCTCCTTCAACACCTCGGGTTTGTCATGAAATGAAAATCCAATGTGTTTGATTTTCCCATCTTCCTTTGCTTTCATAGCACGTTCAATGAGATTCAAACCTAGAACTTTTTCCTCGAACGACTTCTTGTTCAGAGCGTGGAACAGGTAGAAATCCACATAGTCTACATCCAAACGTCCAAGTTGTTCATCCAGATGTTCGTCGTAATGTTCAGGGGCAGTGAACTCCTTTCTCCCAACTGGGCATTTTGTGGTTAGAGTGACCTTCTCACGATAACCATCCTTGAGGGCGAGACCCAGTACAACCTCACTTTCACCACTATGATAGGTCCATGCTGTATCCACATAGTTGATCCCGTTATCGATTCCCTTCCTAATCAATCGAATCGCTTCATCTCGTTTGATCTTGCCACCTGGTTCTTCAACCGGAAGTCTCATACATCCAAATCCAAGTGCAGACACCTTTGTACCCAGTTTACCCAGTTTTCTGTATTGCATGCTGGTTCATCTCTTCTAGGGAGTTTTATTGATTACCTTATGCCTGTTAAATTCACGGGTTAAAGTCTGACAATCCCAAACTACATTCTACATTAGATTCCATTCCTCATCCATCAGAATTTCTGTGTCCATTCTAGATGACGCGAGCTGATATGCAGGTTGCATCATCTCAGCTGAGCTTTTCTTTGTGAATCTGAATGGTGCTTCTGTCTGCCGGATGAATCCTCTTGCCACAAATTCTCGCAGGTCTACTGGCAACCAGATATCACTGAAGTGAGTTTTCAAGTCGTAGTGTGTCATCTCCTCCTCCTTCTCGAGTAGGCGAATGACTGGTTGAATGAACTGCTTGAGGTGCTCATCCAAGTAGTTTTCCATTTTCTCTAGAACTTCGTTGATGACTTCCCACGATTTCAATGGTGTATGAATCATATCTGTGAAGATCTCTTTGAAGAACTCAGGATTGAATTCCAGTGCCTGAATTGTAGACTCTCGGAGTGGGATTGTCTTATTGAGCAAGACCTCGATGTTTGCCATACGCCTAATTCCTGACATCATGAAGTTTAGAGCAAAGTGTGGGTCTTCCTTGACAAAGAGTGCCTTGTGAGCCTTGTTGATAAGGTCCTTACAGAACATGTAGTTAAGAAGGAGAAGATCCTCGACATCTCGTGAACCTATGTTCTGAATATCCTCATACATATCCTTGATTGTGTCATCT